>NZ_JARVSK010000032.1:0-102618 GCF_030209235.1 Pseudomonas sp. efr-133-TYG-103a | reverse complement strand
TAGGTCCCACCCACCCCTTCGAGTCCTACCATACAAGCGAGCTTGCTCGCGAAGGGTGAGTCTCAGTCACTACCGAGGCTGAACTCAACCGAGCTATTTCAACACCAGCAACCGATAAACCCCCGCCTCGTTTTCGATCCCGTGGGTGTCGTGGGTAAACCCCGGGAATGACTTGTCGAAGCTTTCCAGCGCGCGCAGATAGGCCAGCAGCGGGCCGTCGGCGGGACCTGCGTTCTCACCCGGCATGAGCAGTGGAATGCCGGGTGGATAAGGCACGATGCCCGTCGCCGCGATGCGCCCGGCAGCTTCCTCCAGCGTCACCTGCTCCACCTCATTTTTGACCAGCTTCTCGTACGCTTCCACTGGGCTGAATTCCGCTTTGGGCAGCGTGCCGAACGCTTTGGACATGGCAGCGGTTGTCCTGGTCTGCTTCATCGCTGCGAAGATTTCTTCAGACAAATCCTTCAGGCCCATGCCGGCGTATCGCAACTGGTTGGCGGTCAGCAGGTCGGGCAGGCAGAGTTCCAGCTCAAGGTTGCTGTCGTAGTCGCGTTTGAAGTCCAGCAGCGCATTGACCAGCGTGCCCCACTTGCCTTTGGTGATGCCGATGGAGAACAGAAAGAGGATGGTGAAATCAGTGGTCTTCTCAACCACGATGCCCTGATGGCCGAGGTAGGCGCTGAGCACGCATGCGGGAATCCCGAAGTCGAGCAGGTTGCCGTCGTCGCCCATGCCGGGGCTGAGGATCGACACCTTGATCGGGTCGAGCATGCAATAGCCGTCTTCGATGTCACCAAAGCCATGCCAGACTTCGTTCGGGTGCAGCACCCAGCAACTCGGATCGGTTTTCAGCCGCGCCGGATCGACCTCGTGAAACGCCAATGCACTGCCGTCGACCTGCACGGACGGCGGTTGCCAGCACGAGAAGAACCAGTCGTCATGCCCGAGCATTTCAGTGCGCATGCGCGAAATGACCTGGCGGAAGGCGATAGCCTCTTCGATCGATTCGTTGGTGAGGATTTGCCCGCTCGGGGCCTCCATCATCGCTGAGCTGACGTCGCACGAGGCCATGATCGCGTAGTTGGGCGACGTCGAGGCGTGCATCATGTACGACTCGTTGAAGCGGCCGTGCGGAATCGGATTACGCCCATTGCGCACATGGATCATCGACGCCTGGGACAACGCCGCAAGCAGCTTGTGGGTCGACTGCGTGGCGAACACGGTGGGCCGGGATTCATCGTGATCGTCCGGGCTGCCGTGCATCGCGAAGCGGTCCTTGTACAGCGGATTGAAGCGCGCGTAGCCGTACCAGGCCTCGTCGAAATGCAGCCGATCGACGCTCTGCCCGAGCAGCTCCTCGACGCGGGTGACGTTGTAGGTCAGGCCGTCATAGGTCGAGTTGGTGACGATCGCGTGCACCGGCGTCGGGTCGATGTGGCTCTTGACCAGCGGGTTGTTGGCAATCGCCGCCTTGACGCCCTCGGCGCTCAGCGTCTGCGGCAGGATCGGCCCGATGATGCCGAAGCGGTTGCGAGTCGGCACCAGATACGTGGGAATGGCGCCCGACAGCGTCATCGCATGCTCGGCCGACTTGTGGCAATTGCGGTCACACAGGGCGATCTGGTCCCGCGTGACGCTGGCCATGAGGATCACCCGGTTGGACATCGACGAGCCGTTGGTCACGTAATACGTGCGATGCGCGCCGAACACCTTGGCCGCGTAACGCTCGCCCTGACCGATGGGGCCGCTGTGGTCGAGCAACGAACCCAGCTCGCCGACCGAAATCGACAGATCGGATCGCAGCAGGTTTTCACCAAAGAATTCATAAAACGCGCGCCCCGCCGTGCTCTTCAGAAACGCCGTACCGCCGGCATGGCCAGGCGTGTGCCAGGAATATTCGTAGCTGCGCGCGAACTTGAGCAGTGCGCCGAACATCGGTGGCAGGACCGCCTGACGGTAACGCTCGATGGCCGCCATGATTCGCCCGCTCAAGAATCGGCTGGTGTCTTCCGGCAACCAGATGAAGTCATCGGCGTGCTGCATCACGATCAACGGCACGCTGGACGCGGTGCTGCGGTCGCTGATCAGGAACACCGGCACGCGCGTGTTGCGTTCACGCAGCGCGGTGAGCAAGTCGATGCATTCCTGATGGTCCTCGCTGTCGTCCATTTCCCAACTGAGCAGCACACACTGAATGGCAGGATCGGAGCTGAGAATCGACTTGGCATCGCTCAGGCTTTCAGACGTCAGCACGCTGATGGAGCGCTCCTCGACATCGCTGATCAGCTGGATCAGGGCCCGGCCGAACACGCTGCGTTTGTCCGGCTGTTTGCTGACCAGCAGCGCCAGCATGCCAAGCAGGTGTCTGTATTCCGTCATGGTTGGTTCTCCAGGGTGGCGTGATTCATGGCGCTGGGCGGCAGGTCATTGACCGGGATCGGCTCGCCGACGATGTGCTGCGCCGCGACGGTTTGAGTCGGAACGCTGTTGTTCAAGGCTTCGAGGCGGATCAACCGCGTGTTGACGAAGCCGAACAGCGTGTAGCCGACGATGGTCGCGACACCGCCGAGCATCAGCGCCTGAGCGCCCGAGCTGTAAAGCGCCAGGTAGCTGTAGGCCGCAGCGATGCCCGCAACGATGTTGGTAATGAGTGCCTTGTTGGCCGGAACGTTCGAGATTTTCTGCAGCGTCATCAGCGTGGCCATCGACAGGATGTACGGCACCAGGTTGGTGACCACCGCCAGGTTCACCAGTGTGTCGAACTGCTTGGCCAGATCGGGGCTGATCGTCAGCAGCGCCATGGCGGTCTGCATCGCCAGCAGGATCAGCATGCTGATGATCGGCACGCCATGCTTGTTGGCTTTGGCGAAGATCGGCAGGAAGTAACCGGTGTCCGCAGAGCTTTTGAACACCTGCGCCACGGTGAACTGCCAGCCCAGCAACGAGCCGATGCAGGCCAGCACCATCAGGCCCATGACGATGTTGCCGACCAGCGGCGTGAACATCTTGGCGAACACCAGGCCGAACGGCGCGGTGGATGAGACCAGTTCGGCGTTGTCGACAATGCCGGCGATCACGTTGGTGGAAACGATGTAGATCACCGCTGCGCCCAGCGTGCCGCCGAGCACGGCAATCGGCACGTTCTTCTCGGGGTTTTCAACGGCGTCGCCGTTGGCGCAAGCCGATTCCAGCCCCAGAAATGCCCACAGCGTGATCGCCACCGAGGCGCCCGCCGCTTCGTACCAGGATTTATCGTGGGGATTCCAGCCTGCGGCATAAACGCTGCTGTCGAACCAGAACCAGCCGATGGTGGAAACCAGCACCACCGGGGCAATGACGCCCCAGACCGTCACCGCACCGATCTTGCCGGTAATGCTCGCGCCGCCGAAGTTGGCGAACGTGGTAATCCACAACAACGCGATGGTCGCCAGGCCAACTTGCAGCGAGTCGAGTTTGATGTCGAACAGCGTCTGGATATAACCCACGGCGGTAATACTGATCGCCACATTGGCAATCAATAACGACAGACCGTAGGTGTAGTTAGTGATGTAGTTGCCGGACTTGCCGAACGTATATTCAGCGTATCCGCCCATGCCGCCCGTCTTGCGACTGAGCATGCCGCATCGTGCAAACGCGTACGCCAGAGCAAGGGAGCCGGTTGCGGTAATGAGCCAGGAGAGGATTGAAATACCGCCCACTTCTGCAAGTTTGGTCGGCAGTAAAACAATGCCAGAGCCCAACATGTTGACGGCGGTCAACATCGTCAGCTGTCCCACACTCATTTTCTTTGCGACTGACATTCCATTGCCTCATTTGATGACGTGAGAGGCTTTTAGCTATAGCAAAAGATTCTCACTAAGCAAGAAATGAAAGCGGGCGGGACAACTAGCGAAATGCCATCTTTGACAATAGAAGATGAAGGTAAGTCACTCGTTTGGGGGCATCCGTATGACAACTAAGAAACAGACGTTGAGTTGGCAGCGGTGGGTCAGAACCGCCGCTGCCAACCGACATTTTCAGCCTCAGGCGCAATCAGTTGGATAGGCCACTTTTCAGCCGCTCCATGACCTCGAGGTCCGTTCGCTCAAATCGCAACGGTGTGACGGAAATCCCACCCTGGGTCACGACGAAGGTTTCGCTGTCGTCGAAATCCGGGCGTTCATGACGATCAATGTTCAGCCAGTAATAACCTTGTTCGCGCATGTCGGTGCGCTGAGTGATGTTCAAGCCATCCATGCGTCCGATGCCCTGTCGGGTGATCTGCAGCGGCCTGGCATGTTCGGGGGCGACATCCGGAAAGTTGATGTTCAGGCAAACGTCCGCAGCCCATTCCATGCCGATCACGCGACGAATGACATCAGGTGCGAGCGCTCTGGCGGTTTCCCATTTCACCGCATCGCGGCGTGTGAAGAACTGGCTGAGTGCAATTGAAGGTACGCCCATCAACAGCCCCGCCATCGCGGCGCCGACGGTGCCGGAAAACATGGTTTCCACGCCCAGATTCGCGCCTTTGTTGATGCCTGAAAGCAACAGCTGTGGCCGCTCTTCCATCAATTGACCAAGGGCAATGGCCACACAATCGGCCGGCGTTCCGGACACCGAAAAACGCCGCTCGCCGCGCGCCTTGACTCGCAAGGGGTGATGGATGCTGAGCGCGTGGGAAATGCCGCTCTGATCCTGCTCGGGGGCGACAACCCAGACTTCTTCCGCCAGCTCGCGGGCAACGGCTTCCAGAACTTCCAGCCCCGGCGCGTCGATGCCGTCGTCGTTGGTGATCAGGATGCGCTCGATTCGCGGGTTCGACATGCAGTTCTCCTTCGCAAGGGTTTGATCATCAATGTTCAAGCGGTTGCAGCCGCGATGGCTGCCGGATCTCAGACGAACAAGGTGAACAACGCAAATCCGACGTACCAGACAATCGCGGCGCGAATCAGCAGTTCCCACAGCACGTCGAGACTGTTCACACCGTCGACGCCCACCACGGGAGCAGGCACTTCACCGGCGACGCAACCCACTTTGGTAATCAGGCCTGAGGCAGTGATATTCCAGTTGAGCAACTCGCTGAGCATCACCCGACTGACCGCGACGAAATTGCCCACCAAGGCAAAACTTGCAGCCAGCAGACGCACCGGCACCCAGTCGAAGGCGTGTCGCAGCTGGGTCGCGCGCTCCACCAGTGCAGGCGTGCGGCCATGTTCGGACGCCAGCGCCAACAGCCGGTAGGCCAGCGCCGCCACCGGGCCAAGCACGAAATACCAGAAGATAACGGCGAAGAAACCTTGATAGACCTGCCACAACAGATAGGTCTGGGCGCCGCCCAAAAGCTGCTCTTCGTTCTCGGCCTGAACGCCAAGGTCGCGCTCGGCGACCAGCACTGCGGCCTCCTGATCGCCCCGTCGGCAGGCGTCGCGGAAGGAACCCAGGTTGGCCTTGATGTCGCCACGCCCCAGGCTGTAGATGAGCACCAACAGATGAATCGGCAACGCGAGCCAGCCATAGGCGACCGAGCCGACGATCACCAACGCCAGCGCCAGCACCAACAGTGGCAGCAACACGGTCAGCGTCAGAATCCACCAGGGACGGCTGGCGCTGCGTGGATTGGTCTCAAGCCGCGCCAGTTGCTGCAGCCACGGCCCATCGCGCTGAACACGCTGGCGCAGGGCCGAGAATTTCTCGATCCAGACCGCCAGCAGCAAAACTAGAAAACTCATCTCCCGCTCCTCAATTCAAATCTCTAAAGCCGAACGAAACCGGGCCCAGTCAAAGCACGGGCCGGGATCGGTCTTGCGCCCCGGAGCAATGTCGCTATGGCCGCAGATGCGCTGCGGGGTGATCGCCGGCCAGGACGACTGCAACTGCCGCGTCAGCGCGATCAACGCCTGATACTGCGCATCGGTGAAGGGCTGATCGTCAGTGCCTTCAAGCTCGATACCAATGGAAAAATCGTTGCACGTCTCGCGGCCTTCGAACACCGATACGCCCGCATGCCAGGCCCGGTCGAGGCAGGAGACAAACTGCGTGACGGCGCCGTCCCGCTCGATCAGAAAATGCGCAGAGACGCGCAAGTCGGCGATGCCTTCGAAATAGGGATGCTCGGTGATATCCAGCCGGTTCTGAAAAAATGCCTGAACCTTGCCGGTCTTGAACTGCGCGGGGGGCAAGCTGATGTTGTGGATCACCAGCAGCGAGATCTCGCCCTCGGGACGAGCATTGAAATTGGGCGAAGGGCAATGCTGAGCGCCGTGGCACCAGCCCGTGCCGGGGTCCAGTTGCATGAAGGGGTCCTTAAAGCATCATTCGACAGCAGCCAGTATGCCCGCGATGAGAAAGGATGTGGCAGCCAATGCGCCGCCACGCTGCGAATCAGCCCTTGAGCTTGCGCAGATTTCCCAGCACCGACTCCAGCGCGCGATCGAACAACAGCGCATCGTCCAGCACACGGATCGTGCCGCGACGAAACTCGACCGCCAGGCCCATGCGAGTCTTTTCCAGGACCTTCATGCCTGTGCGGTTGACGAACACATAGCGGCCGCTCGGCTCGACGATGGCCGCCAGCTTGCACCGCAGCTTGTGATCTTCGTCTTCCTGAATTTCGACCCAGCTGCCCATGCGCAGCTTATCGACCTGCATCAGACCTTCATCGTCGGCAGGCAAATGCATCGAAGGCTCGCTGAGCACTTGTTCGCCCGGCGCGACCAACACGATCTCCTCAACCACCGCCATCATCGGCGTGCCATCGGATGGCTCCCTCTGGACCTGCTCGGCATCGTCGGACGCCGGACGCGTCACGTGATTGAAGGCCTGAACGTGCAGGGCTTCGAGCTGACTGAAAAATTCGCTGGTCGCAAACGGATCGAATGCCGCGCTGCTCAGACCGTCGCGCAGGGACTTGAGCAGGCCTGGCACCAGTTCGAGCAGACGCTGACGCGCTTCGGGCTCGTCGTGGGATTCGACGCTCCAGATCAGGTCATCCATGGCCTGCAGCCCGGATTTCCATTCGACTGATTCCTCGCCGTGCTTGAGGCAGGTCAGCAGCAATACCTTGCTCCACGCTTCCTGGAGCAGACGCACGACGACTTCCGGCAACGTCCGGCCCAACAGACGATCATTCAGCGCCTGTTGCACACGCTGACGCGCCAGCTCAGCCAGCGCGCGCCCTTCTTCGGCGTCACGAGTGCGCTGTTCGAGCAATTCGCTGCGACGACGCTCGTCACTGGTGAACGCCAGGAAATCCACAAGCAATTCGGTGAAAATCGCCGGATCGTCGACGAAATCATGCAACAGCCGCTGCACAATCTGATCGATGCGGGTGTAGAGGGAATCGCGCTGGGTGTCGTCACGTCCGCCCCAGCCAAGCGCCGCCGATGCGATCTCGTTGAGCAGCCGACGCGCCGGGTGGCTGCCGCGGCTGAAAAAGCTCTTGTCGATGACAGCGACTTTCAGCATCGGAATTTGCAGACGACCGATCAGCGCGCGCAAGGAACCTGGCAGGTTGCGGTCGTCGAGAATGAACTCGAACAGCATCGAGATGAGGTTGATGACGTCCTCATCCATAGGCCCGACCACGCGAAACTTGCCGCTTCGCGCACTGACCCGGCCAATCAATTGCTCCAGCTGAGTGCGCAGATCGAAGTCATCCGGCGTTTCGGCCTTTGGCACGTACTGCTGCAGATGAGACAGCAGACGCAGCAGGTCCTGACTCGAAATCGGTCGGGCCTCGCCAACGTTGTCCGGGCGCGGCGTGATGTTGCCGCGCACGTGAACCAGCAGCTCTTGCAGCGCGGAAAAAACTTCCTGCACGCTGTTGTCGAGCTTTTCAGTGGCCTGAATCAGCGACGCGTTATCGGCACGCTGCGCCTCGTTCGCAGCCGCCGAGCTGGCCGAACGATCGGTCGAACGGCGCGACGGCAGCACTTTCAATTCCGGCAGGACACCCGCCGAAATCAGCAACTGGTTGGCTTCTTCATACAATTGATCAGCATTGGCCAGCGCGTATTTCTCGAACAGCTTGAGGATGATCAGCTTGACCTTGATCTCGACGCCGAGGCTGCGACCGGCCTGCAGGAAGAAATCGCAAAGCAGTGTAGGACCGAGCGGATTGGTTTCGTCGGTCACGGGCTGAGGGATCAGCTCGTTCAGCCGCGTCGTCAACTGGCCCAACGCAACGCCGTCGCGGTTCATGACCTTGGTGACCATGGCATCCACGGCCACGGTCCTTTCCAGATCGTCGTTATGAACCAGCGCGAGTTTGTCGAAGGACACTGGCTCGGAAAGGATCGGCTCGACAACTTCGTAGTGCCCCAGGCGCAGGAAGGCCTCGAAGAACTTGTCGAGGAAATTGCGCTCGATGCTCTTTCGCTTCAGGCGCAGGTCGCGCATGGCTTCGAAGAAAATGTTCTGTTCGGCGTTGTTGTGGGCGCGGTCGGCCATCTCGAACAACGTGTCATCGGCGTTATCGAACAGCGTTTGCAGGCTTTCCTTGAGCTGCTGCGCGGCTTTGTCGCGCACCTGCAACAGAACGACGGGCAGCCGAGCGACAGGCGAGGATCCCGGATTATCCGGACTCGACTTGCTCAAAGGCACCACTTTATTACCGTCGTTATGCATCAAGGACTCCTATCAACCGACTACACGGCTGTTACTCAACAGCCACAACCTCATCCCAAGCGCAGGCCGAGACTGCACTTGACCGGATCTTGAATTTTTGTCCCTGGGGTGTACAGGCGAAACGTCAAAGCTATGACGTCAAAAGCTAGGCGAATTATCTTGTAAATCGTGTCCGCCCGCCAGCGGACTCTTCGCCCTGATTGGAATAATAGGAGCGGACGAAGCGGCATGTGCAGCGATAGACCGCGAAAAACACAATCTGTCGCATATACGGCGAAAAAACCGACAAAGTGCAGGTCATCCACTCAACTGGATGGTACAGGCTCGGTAGGTTGGTACAGTTGCCTGCCTTATACTCGGGGCACTTAGTAAGTGGAGCCCGATATGCCGAATCTACGTCTTGCCACGCTGACCGCCGAAATCGAAGCCAACGTACGCCGTGCGCTGCTCGAGGACGTCGGCACTGGCGACATCACCGCACAGCTGATTCCCGCAGAGCGCCTCGCCAAGGCAACCGTGATCTCGCGCGACGCTGCCGTGATCGCCGGCACCGCCTGGGTCGACAGTGTGTTTCGGCAGCTGGACCAGCGCGTTGCGGTGCACTGGCAGGTCGCCGATGGCGAGCGCGTGCAGCCCAATCAAGTGCTGTTCCATCTGGAGGGTCCGGCGCGTTCATTGCTGACTGGCGAGCGCAGCGCCCTCAACTTTCTGCAGATGCTCTCCGGTGTCGCGACCCGCTCGCAGCATTACGCCGACATGGTGGCCGACACGCAGGTCAAACTGCTCGACACCCGCAAGACCCTGCCCGGCCTGCGCCTGGCGCAAAAATACGCCGTGACCTGCGGCGGTTGCCATAACCATCGCATCGGCCTGTTCGACGCCTTCCTGATCAAGGAAAACCACATCGCGGCCTGCGGTGGCATCGCCGAGGCCATCACCGCCGCGCACAAGATCGCGCCTGGCAAACCGGTGGAAGTCGAAGTCGAAAGCCTGGACGAACTCCATCAAGCCCTCGAAGGCGGCGCCGACATCATCATGCTCGACGAACTGAGCCTGGACGAAATGCGCGAAGCCGTGCGCCTCACGGCCGGTCGTGCCAAGCTCGAAGCCAGCGGCGGCGTCACCGATGCGACGTTGCGCACCATCGCCGAAACCGGCGTCGACTACATCTCGATCGGCACCCTGACCAAAGACGTAAAGGCCGTCGACCTGTCGATGCGGCTCAGCGTTTGATGCAACGGCTCGCACAAGTGCGCTTGCTTGGGATGGTTGCTGTATTGATGTGAATGGAGCATTGCCCTTCGCGGACGGGCATGCCGCTGATGCGAAAACACCCGATAACAATCTCACGCCCGGTCAAGGACTGGGCTTATTGTTTCCAGGTGTTACCGATCGATAGGTCGCGAACGCGCTAGTCAGCCCCCAACTCTGCGCAAACGTTCCAATCGATCAGGGTCAATATTCACTCAAAGAGTCGGTATTCAAACACTCACGCATATTGTCCCGACATCCCTATTCCCCTACCATTGCGCCCCTCAAATTTTATTGAACCCTGTATAAACACACTCTGTTTCAGAATGTTTAATTAAACGCTATTAATGCCTACCGGATGGCAGCAATCCGTCGCAACTCTTCGCCTTTAATTCAGCCTGCTAAGTAAAGCAGCGAAATCCTCAGAGGCTGTAGGAAATTTCAGCAAAGTAAGCCAGACAACAAACACCACGAATAATTTGAACCACTTTAGATGCCAGCTTCGCTGTAAAGACCACTGCCGACAATTGCTCATTGACATATCTGCCAAGCGCCGTCTTTCAACGTGCGCCCCCTCAAGGAAGAAAGTAAACATGGATAAGCCCGCTACCTTCTGGCAAGCCAATACGTTGTGCCACCCAACACGTTCCGGCGGGAATTGCATTTTTTCGGGATGGGTTCAGCGGGGTTCAGTTCATGCTCGCTGACAGAACTTCAGGTACATTCAATATCGTCGCATTTATCGCCCTCTTTCCTGGCGCATTCCTCTACCAAGTGGGTGTAGCGACCAATACCATCCCTGCGTTTGCGGGCGGGTATTTCGGCATCGCCTGCCTGGCGCTGCTGCTGGTACTGGCTGGCAGGTACGCCAAGCGTTTGACCACGACCATGAGGATGCCGGTTTTCGACGCAGCGTATTTTGGCTTTCTTGGCTACTTTGCAGCCGTCGCGCTCAGCTTCGCATTGGTCAATGGTGACGACAGACTGCTCGGGTGGCACCTCGGCGCGGTCTACCAGGCACTGTGCGTGTTCTTGCTGTTCAAGGGTCTGCCAGATATCACACCTCGGCATACTCGCTGTTTGTGGCTGTGCGTGATGATCATGACAACCTGCATATTCTATTTCATGAGTAATGGTGCGTTCTCTCTCAAGACACTGTCAGGCGGCAACCCGAACGTATCGACTTATCAAGGTTTCGCCCTTTATTACCTTGTAACCGCCATGCTGGCGATTGCCAAAACCGAGCGACGACATTTACGTCTGTCCGTCTACCCATGTCTATGCGTAGCACTTTATGTCAATGGCGCGAGAAGCGAACTGGTAGGCTTTTTGATCTTTATCTGCATGTTTGAGGTGCTCAGCACAAAACAAAAACTGGCATGGGCTTTTGCGCTTTTTTCCTTTGCGGCCGTCATTGGGTTAACGGCACAAAGCTGGCAAGCATTGTTGCCTGAGAACCGTGTCGCCAGACTGACCACGCTCAACGAGGACACCTCCTATCAGGTAAGAAACAATATCCTTCACGCTGGCCTTTCCAAGATATCGGACAACGTCCTCATGGGGAGTTACGGCGACTATGAAAAAGGCTATTACATTCACGGCATATTGTCGGTCTGGCAAGACCTTGGATTAATTGGCCTGCTTTACTATTGCGGTCTAATCGCAGTGCCCTTGACGACCGCATCAATGGCTCTGATTCGTCACAGAGGAAACGATGCCGATCAGGCGTTTGTTATCTCGGCGCTGGTGGCCTGTCTGATCCTGCTGATCTTCGCCAAGTATTTTACCTACCTCCTGTTGCCCGCCGTGTTGGGGTACCACGCGGCGCAAAAATGTGGGCGGTAAGGCCGGCTATTTGATGCTGCAGGGCCACGCACCGGCTCCGATAAGTTCGGACGTCTCAATCGGCTCGAACCAATCGAAAATCGCCGGGGTCACACCTGCAGATCATTTGAGGAGAGCGCCATGGCCGTTTCGCTGAAAAAACTCGAGCACGATGAATTACCCGCCGACTATCGCGCGAGAAACACAACGACGGCGTTTCAGGTGACATCCGACGCAGGCGAAGTGTTTGTGGTGGACACCGAAGAGGAAGCCGCCGCGATCGTGACCAGGCTGCATGTGGAAGACCAGGAGCAAGCGGCGAAAGACTGACTGCGCGATGCGATGTCTCGCCTTCAGAGCGGCGGTTCTGGTCCCCCGCTGACATCGTCAATTCACGATCAATATTTCGCCCCTGAAAAGCCCGCGCAACGCGGGCTTTTTATCGAGTTCGAAATCAGCAAATGCTGTTTCTTTCGCCGTTGTAATGGGCATCTGTCGCACCCTCTATAACGCGCCAGCGAACGTCAGCAAACGGCGCTACGCCACCTGTCTGAATGCGTTAAAGGACTGCGTCGATCGGTCGTTAATCCGTCAGTAGCGTCAGGGACGGCGAATAGTGCTACGTATGACTGGCTGAACTCTCGGGCAAGGGAACAGCCCACATGAGCCTTGGCCATGATTGACCTGACCGTCTGGAACCTTACCCTTCCTGTTGATACTCCGCCTTTGACCACCGCCGCAGCGCTGCCGAAGCTCAAAACCGCTTACTTCACCAACACCGGCGACAAAGTTGTTTTCTGGGCGCCCGTCACCGGTTCCCACACCGGTCACAGTGATTTCCCACGCTCCGAAATGCGGGAAACCTTGACCAACGGCAAAGCCCGTAACTGGCTGTACAACAGCGGCCTGAACACGCTCAAAGGCACGCTTTCGGTCAATCAGGTGCCCTCCACCGGGCGAGTGGTGGTGGCGCAAATTCATGCCAAGGATGCCGCCACGCCCTTGCTCAAGGTTGTGTACCGCTTCGCCAACGGCACAGGCAATATCGACCTCGAATACCGCGTAAACCCCGCCGACGTGAAAAGTCCCGTGGCCTACACGGTGCCTAACGTGCCGCTCAACAAAGCTTTCGCGTACGCCATTCAAATGAACAAGCAAGGCAAACTGACCGTACTGATCAACAACGCCGGCCCGCAAATCCAACTGGCGCCGACCTGGTACAAATACGCCTTCTACTTCAAGGCCGGCGTCTACACGCTGGACAACGTCGGCTACCCCACCGAAGGCGGCAAGGTGACCTATACAAGGTTGGAAGTCAGCCACTTGTGATTTGGGGGCTGTGAGAAAACGCTTGAGCTGAAAATGCGCCATCGTGAGTGATGGCGCGGAGAGGGTTTGGTGCCGAAAATAGGAATCGAACCTACGACCTTCGCGTTACGAGTGCGCTGCTCTACCGACTGAGCTATTTCGGCGATGATTTTGGAAAACTATCACCTTCCTCAACTTCAAACAACTGCGTGCTACTCGTTGCTATAACTCCCTGGCGCCAAAAGCGGGGTTGATAGCTTCCGCCAAAATCGTGGCCATACTGGGCCTCACGTGCCTCCAAAATTGGGAAGTCACGTATAACCACACCAATGAGAATCCCGGCCGCCATAGCTACCACTACGAACCATCCGAAGCGGAGCAGTTTGGGCGGGGCAGCATGCGCACGGTGCTCATGAATACCCATTAGCCAGCCCCCCACGAGAGCAAGCCACAATTGGGAGTAAGGCATAACGATCACACCGTCGATCATCGACTGTACAAGAGCCGCTGTCAGACTGGCGAAAAGGCAAACTCGGAGCACATCGACAGGATGGCTTGAATATATTTTCTGCCGGATAAGTGTGAAGGTAGCAAACAAGCCGCGTCCCACGATAACGATCATTAAGAGCATTGAAGGAATGCCCCACTCGCAAGCCCACTGCAAGATGACTTGGTGGGGATGAGCAGCAACGGCGTTATGTAAATCCGCGAAATGCATCGGCCCGTAACCAAGCCACGGCTTTTCCTTAATCATTTCCAAAGCTTGATGCCACAGAACATCGCGCGCAGATAGTGACGTGCTTAGCCTTTCCCCTGCAAAGTTAGCAATTTTTATGTGAAGATAATCAGGAAGCAAAACAAAAAGCAACCAGAAAAATAACAGCCCAACGCCGAAAGATGCTATCTGCCAAACGGCCCAGCTCCGCCCTCGTGCTCCACAACTTAAAGACACGACTGCAGTAGCGACTGCAATACCCAACCAAGTACCACGCGTACCACCACAGATAGCGATTAACCACCAAAAGCTCAGTAAAAAAAATACAGCCGATTTGAGTCGGATTTTACCAGCGCAGAGCAATGGCAGCGCTAGCAGAGGCAAAGTGAATGTCTGAAACTGACCGTAAAACCGCTTGTTAGAAAAACCCTCAATCAACTGATCGGCGTCGATAATACCCGCTGACCCGGTATATGCAGCGACCGTCGAGACGAAAAACTGAAAAGCTTTTACTGCACACAACAAGGTGATGAGTGATATAAAATATCGATCAAAGCATGGCTGGCCCGAGGCTCTGAGATTCGCAAAATAAAAGAAGATAGATGAAGAACCTACGAATACAGCTACCTCTACCAGAGCCCATTCCGGCTGATGCGCACGTAGGCTTGAGAATAGCCCCAGTAGCAACACCAGAAAAAAATAACCGTTCGGAAAACAAACCGTTAAACCGCTTAGCGTTTGACCGTAGAGCTTAACGCCTAATGCGAGCACGCATAAAAAAAATATAGATATCTGATCAACTCGTTGCCAGTCGTGCCCGTAAAATGACGCAATCGATATCGGAATAAATATTAGACCGGCAATTGGCAACGCGCTGAAAGCATTTGCATCTTTAACCAATGTAGCCAGTCCCAAAAAGTCTAGGAATAAAGAAAGGCGCCATTGGCGCCTTCCTCATATCAAATCAAGAACCAGTACAGCTGCTCGGTGCTGCGGCCGTTGGACTTACCCTGCAGGTCCAGGTGATCGCCTGACCAGTGGTGGCGGTGTTGGCAGCAGGGAACGTAGGCTGCAGCCAAACTGTAACAGTAGGGTTGGTCTTGGTAGCGCTCAGAGTGCCACCCGAGCACGTGCCGCTAGGAACGGTAATGTTGGTACAAGTGTTGGTTGCAGCGTTCGCGTAATTCTCCGCAACGCCCAACTTGGCGGAATCCAAGCCAGCGAGCAGTGCGGAGGCCTGCGCGCGCAGTGTGTAGTTTTGGTAAGCCGGGATAGCCACCGCCGCCAAGATACCGATGATCGCTACCACGATCATCAGTTCGATGAGGGTAAAGCCCTTTTGTGCTTGCATAACGTACTTCTCCGATCGTCAATTAGGTGTCGCTCCGCAAGCATAGACGCATACCTCGTGCCAATTCGCGAATCCAGTCTCCTGTTGCATTTCCTTGTCGCGTCGATGAGGAATACCGGACCGGCGCCAGCAAAAAGTGACAATTATTGTCACCCCTGCGGCGTACATTTGGCAGCCAAGCCCGACTGCGCTATAAACCACACACTGTCTGTGTCTGGTGGTTGTAATGACTGATGTCGTGCTTACGGGTTTGGCCAAACAGCTTGTCGTGGCTGAGCTCTTGAATGAAAAATCTGCGCAGCAGGCGTATCAGCAGGCTCGCCGCGACAAGGTGTCGCTGGTCAGCTATCTGGTACAGAACAAGCTGGTGAAAAGTCTGACCCTTGCCGAAGTAGCTTCCGACCAGTTCGGCATTCCCTTTCTTGACCTCAATACCCTCGATAAGGAAAGCCAGCCCAAGGGGTTGGTCAGCGAGAAGCTCGTGCGCCAGCACTCGGCGCTGCCTTTATGGCGACGGGGTAACAAGCTGTTTATTGGTGTATCGGACCCGACGAATCACCAGGCCATTACCGACATCCAGTTCAGCACCGGCTTGAACACAGAAGCGATTCTGGTCGAGGACGACAAGCTCACCGTCGCCATCGAGAAGTTCTTCGACACCCACAGTGGCATGGGCGATCTGGCCGATGTTGACCTGGGGTTGGAAGTCGAAGCGGTAGATGAAAGCAAAGAGACCTCCATTGGCGGTCAGGATGCCGACGACGCGCCGGTGGTCCGGTTCGTGAACAAGATGCTGATGGACGCGATCCGTCTCGGCTCTTCGGACCTGCATTTTGAGCCTTACGAGAAGATCTTCCGGGTTCGCCTGCGCACTGACGGCATCCTTCATGAAGTGGCCAAACCGCCGACGCACCTGGCCGGCCGTATCGCTGCGCGCTTGAAGGTCATGGCCAGTCTGGATATTTCCGAGCGCCGCAAGCCGCAGGACGGTCGCATCAAGCTGCGCATTTCGAAAAACCGCGCCATCGACTTTCGTGTCAACACGTTGCCGACCTTGTGGGGCGAGAAGATCGTGATGCGGATTCTCGACCCGACCAGCGCGCAGATGGGCATCGACGCACTGGGTTACGAGCCGGAGCAGAAAGCGCTGTATCTGGAAGCGCTCAGCAAACCGCAGGGCATGATTCTGGTAACCGGTCCTACAGGCTCGGGTAAAACCGTTTCGCTCTACACCGGTTTGAATATTCTCAACACAACGGACATCAACATCTCCACCGCCGAGGATCCGGTCGAAATCAACCTGGAAGGCATCAACCAGGTCAACGTCAACCCGCGTCAGGGCATGGACTTCGCCCAGGCGCTGCGGGCATTTCTGCGTCAGGACCCGGACGTGATCATGGTCGGTGAGATTCGTGACCTCGAAACCGCCGAGATCGCGATCAAGGCCTCGCAGACCGGCCACATGGTGCTGTCGACGCTGCACACCAACAGCGCGGCGGAAACACTGACTCGCCTGCACCACATGGGCGTGGCGGCTTTCAACATTGCTACCGCCATCAATCTGATCATCGCCCAGCGGCTGGCCCGCAAGCTCTGCCCGCACTGCAAGAAAGAAGTCGACATCCCGCGCGAGACATTGATTGCCGAAGGTTTCCCGGAAGAGAAAATCGGCGCGTTCAAGCTTTACTCTCCAGTGGGCTGCGAACAATGCAACGCTGGCTACAAAGGCCGTGTCGGTATTTACGAAGTGGTGAAGAGCACTCCCGCCCTGGAGCGCATCATCATGGAGGAAGGCAACTCCATCGAGATTTCCGAACAGATGCGCAAGGACGGCTTCAACGACCTGCGCACCTCCGGCCTGATGAAGGCCATGCAGGGCGTGACCAGCCTTGAGGAAGTCAACCGGGTGACCAAGGATTAAGCATGGCGACCAAAGCAGTAAAAGTCAGCGTCTACACCTGGGAGGGGCTCGACAAGAAAGGCGTCAAACAAAAGGGCGAAATCAACGGCCACAACCCCGCGCTGGTCAAAGCCCAGTTGCGCAAGCAAGGCATCAACCCGACGAAAGTCCGGAAGAAAGCCGTTTCGATCTTCGGCTCCGGCAAGAAGATCAAACCGCTGGACATCGCGTTCTTCAGCCGCCAGATGGCAACGATGATGAAAGCCGGCGTTCCTTTATTGCAGTCGTTCGACATTATCAGCGAAGGCTCCGATAACCCGAACATGCGCAAACTCGTTGACGACATCAAACAGGAAGTGGCTGCCGGGCACAGTTTTGCCACGGCCTTGCGACAGAAGCCTCAGTATTTCGACGACCTGTTTTGCAACCTTGTCGACGCGGGCGAGCAAGCCGGTGCGCTTGAGTCGCTGCTCGATCGAGTGGCCACCTACAAAGAAAAGACCGAGTTCCTCAAAGCCAAGATCAAAAAAGCCATGACCTACCCGATTGCCGTGGTCATCGTGGCGATCATCGTGAGCGGCATCCTGCTGATCAAAGTGGTGCCGCAGTTTCAGTCCGTGTTCGCCGGCTTCGGCGCGAAGCTGCCCGCTTTTACGCTGATGGTCATTGGTCTTTCGGAAATCGTTCAGAGTTATTGGTACATGCTTCTGGGCGCCATGCTGGTCGCATTTATGGCCTTCCGCAAAGCCTACAAGACCTCGGAGAAATTCAGGGATCGCATCGACCGCATGCTCTTGAAGGTGCCGGTGATCGGCCCGCTTCTGTTCAAATCGGCGGTCGCCCGTTTTGCCCGGACGCTTTCGACCACCTTCGCTGCCGGTGTGCCGCTGGTCGATGCACTCGACTCGGTTGCCGGCGCGACCGGCAACGTGGTTTTCCGCAACGCCGTGCATAAGGTCAAACAAGACGTTTCCACCGGCATGCAGCTCAACTTTTCGATGCGCAGCACGGGCGTCTTCCCGATGCTGGCCGTGCAGATGACCGCCATCGGCGAGGAGTCCGGCGCGCTGGATTCGATGCTCGATAAGGTCGCGACGTATTACGAAGAGGAAGTCGACAACATGGTCGACAGCCTCACCAGCCTGATGGAGCCAATGATCATGGCCGTCCTCGGCATCATCGTCGGCGGGCTCGTGATCGCCATGTACCTGCCCATCTTCCAGCTCGGAAACGTCGTCTAACATGTCTGTTCTTGACCTTCTGGCCAGCTCCCCGCTGGCCTTTGTTCTGTGCGCGCTGGTTTTGGGGCTGCTGGTGGGCAGCTTCATCAACGTCGTGGTTTATCGCCTGCCCAAGATGATGTTGCAGGACTGGAAGGCTCAGGCGCGCGAAGTGCTGGAACTCCCCGCCGAGCCGAAACCCGAGACCTTCAACCTGCTGCTGCCTCATTCTCGCTGCCCGCATTGCGCGCACCGAATCCGCGCCTGGGAGAATCTGCCGGTCGTCAGCTACCTGTTTCTGGGCGGCAAATGCTCCAGCTGCAAGGCGCCCATCAGCAAGCGTTATCCTCTCGTCGAACTGGTGTGCGGATTACTGTCGGCGTTCGTCGCCTGGCATTTCGGCTTCGGCTGGCAGGCTGCGGCCGTGCTGGTGTTGAGCTGGGGCCTGCTGTCGATGAGCCTGATCGACGCCGATCACCAATTGTTGCCGGACGTGATCGTGCTGCCGCTGCTGTGGCTTGGGCTGATCGTCAATGCGTTCGGGCTTTTTGCCTCTTTGACCGATGCGCTGTGGGGCGCGGTGCTCGGGTATCTGGTGCTGTGGGCGGTGTTCTGGCTGTTCAAGCTGGTGACTGGCAAGGAAGGCATGGGCTACGGCGACTTCAAATTGCTGGCCATGCTGGGCGCCTGGGGCGGCTGGCAGATTCTGCCGCTGACGATCTTGCTGTCCTCGCTCGTCGGCGCGGTGTTGGGCCTGATTCTGCTGCGTTTGCGCAACGTCGGGACCAGCACGCCGATTCCCTTCGGCCCTTATCTGGCCATCGCGGGGTGGATCGCATTGCTCTGGGGTGATCAAATAACCACTTCGTATTTGCAGATCGCCGGTTTCAGATGATGGCTCCCGAAACGCAACCCGCCGCACAACCCTGGATTCTTGGCCTGACCGGCGGCATCGGCAGTGGCAAGAGTGCGGCTGCGCAATGCTTTGTCGAGCTGGGCGTGCACCTGGTGGACGCCGACCAGGCCGCACGCTGGGTGGTCGAGCCCGGTCGCCCTGCCCTTGAGCGGATTGCCGAGCATTTCGGGGCTGGCGTGTTGCAAGCCGACGGCACGTTGAATCGCGCCGCCCTGCGAGAGCTGATTTTCAAGGACCCAACGCAGCGCGTTTGGCTGGAAGGGTTGCTGCATCCGCTGATTCGCGAGGAAGTCCGTCAGTACCTGGCGCGAGCCGAATCGCCTTATGCGATTCTGGTTTCACCCTTGTTGCTGGAGACTTCACAGCATCAGATGGTGCAGCGGGTGTTGGTCATCGACGTGCCGCAGGCCTTGCAGATCGAACGCACCGTGCTGCGTGACAAGACCAACGAGGAGCAGGTCCGGGCGATTCTCAATGTCCAGGCCAGCCGCGAAGAGCGCCTGAGCCGCGCGGATGACGTGATCGTCAACGACCGCGACCCGGCGTGGCTGAAGAGCGAAGTTCAGCGGCTGCATCACTTTTATCTAACTTTGCGTGGAGGCCAATGATGAGCCAACCAATGACCGTCGATTGCCCAACCTGCGGAGCGCCTGTGGAATGGACCCCGGAGAGCAAGTTCCGGCCGTTCTGCTCAGACCGTTGCAAACTGATCGATCTGGGAGCATGGGCGTCGGAAGAACATGCCATCCCGGTGGCGCCCGATGCCGAAGACGAATTGTTTTCAGGGGATTTCGACCCGCGCCAGCATTGATTAAGCACAGCTGCGGAGTCGAGTCCAGTCGGTGACAGCGGGCTTGTTCGTGAAGACAGAAGGCGGCCCATCAAGTGTCGTCTTCGTCCCTCCACGGCGCTGACAGGTAGCGCGTGCGATTGAACGTCTCAAGCCACTCGGGGCAGAACACCACCAGCGCCGTCACGATCATCCCGTTGATGAAGGCTTCGGGAAAGATGATCAGCCACAGATACCCGATGAAATCCCCCAGCCATTCCGGCATCGCGAAAAGGCCGTCATGCCACAGCACGCCCATCGCTAAAAGCAGGCACATCAATGCAGCCAGCCCGGCGGCGAAAAATCCGGAGCAGAAGATGTAGGTGAAAGGGTTCTTGGGTTGCGCGCGCTCGACGACCAACGCACAGCCTTCGGTGATCAAGACCGGCAGCACGATCAACAGCAGCCCATTGACACCCATCGCGGCCAGATCCTGCCTGCCCATCGCCAGCATGCCCAATTGCGCAATCAGCCCGCCGACGATAGCCAGCGGCCAGTCCAGCAGTAACGTCACGGCGGTCATGCCGAGAAAATGGTAAGAGACACCGCTGTCGAAATCCCGCCGCATCAACCACAGCAGAAACAGGGCGAAGACCGTCCCGAACAGCAGGTGCTGGCGCCGTGTGTCGGTGAACAGCTCGACCCACGGGCAACGCCATGCCGCCCACAACACCATCGGCGCGTACAGCAACCAGGCGAGGGTCATGGTCTGGGGAGTGAGAACCTGGGCGCCGATCATGATGGCAGGCTTGGGGAGAGGAGACAGGATGAGTCTAGTCCTTCACCGCGTCAGCGAAGGTCACCCGTCGCGCTGACGGGACATCCAGACGCACGAACGCCTGTGCAACACGGCTTTGGGGCAAGCGGTGCTGCACAGGCGATATCAGTGTGTGTGGCTTGTTAACCGAGCTTACGTTGCGGTGCGCCATGCACCATGGTGTACGCGTAATCGACGCCCATGCCGTAGGCACCGCTGTGCTCCAGAACCAGTTCCATCACAGCTTCGTAGGTCTCTTTGTGAGCCCAGTCGCGCTGGAATTCGAGCAGAACCTGTTGCCAGGTCACCGGCACTGCGCCTGCCTGAATCATGCGTTGCACCGACATGTCGTGAGCTTCTTTGGTCGTGCCGCCGGAAGCGTCGGTCACGATGTAAACCTCGTAGCCTTCGGCCAGTGCATCCAGCGTCGGGAAGTTCAGGCAGACCTCGGTCCAGAGCGCTGCGATGATAAGCTTTTTGCGACCGGTGGCCTTCACCGCTTCGACCAGCTTCTTGTCTTCCCAGGAGTTCATCGAGGTGCGCTCGATCGGCTGACTATCCGGGTTCACTGCCAGCAGTTCCGGCCAGATGAAGCCGCTGAAGCTCTTGGTTTCGACCGAGGTGTAGATAGTCGGCACGTTGAAGATCTTGGCGGCCTTGGCCAGGCCCACGGTGTTGTTCTTCAGCGTCTGGCGGTCGATCGACTGAACGCCGAATGCCATCTGTGGCTGGTGGTCGATCAGGATCAGAGCGGAGTTGGTTGGGTTCAGCAGTTCGCGGATAGACATGGCATGTTCCTTTAGATGTCGAAAACAGAGTGAGAAATGGGGTTAGCCGCTGCGCTGTGTTGCGCTTGTTGGCTGGCTTGGAAGTGAATTTACGGACTAGGCGGCATTGGAACAATCCCATAGAATTGAGACTCATTGTTTCCAATTCAGGGACGGCTATGGACCGGATCGAATGCATGCGCGCTTTCGTCGCGACGGTGGGCGCTAACGGTTTTGCCGCCGCGGCGCGCGCGCTGGACGTACCACGCTCAAAAGTCAGTAAGCAGATTCAGGCGCTGGAGGAAGCCATCGGCGTGCAGTTGCTGCAACGCACCACTCGCAGCTTGCATCTGACGGAAGCAGGCGCCGAATACTACGACTCGTGTCGAGATGTCATCGCCGCGCTGGACGAAGCCGAACAGCGCGCACGCACCGGCATGGGCGAGATACGTGGCGTGCTGCGGGTCAACGCGCCGATGTCGTTTGGTCTGAGCCGTCTGGGGCCGCTGATTCCGCACTTCAACGAGCAGCACCCGAACGTCGAGTTACAGGTGGTGCTCAGCGACGAGCAGGTTGATCCGGTGAAAGGTGGGTTCGACGTGACGATTCGTATCGCCAGCCTGCCGGACTCCTCAATGGTCGCCCGCTCGCTGGCCCCGGCGCCGCGGATCATGGTGGCGTCCCCGGCGTACCTGGCGCGCGAGGGCACGCCGCAATCGCCCAAGGATCTCGGCAACCATAAGTTTCTGAGTTATGGCTATCTGCAAAGCGGCGTGAGCCTGCAGCTGTGCAACGGCAAGGAAACCCAACGCGTGACCGTCAGCGGCCCGCTCCACGCCAATAACGGCGACATCCTGGCGCAGGCAGCTGTGGCGGGAATGGGTATCGCCTTGCTGCCCAACTTCATCATCGAACGCGCCGTCGCCGATGGTCGTCTGGTCCCCGTCCTGTGCGAGTGGCAAGCCCCGGCGATTTCTGTGAACGCGGTCTACCCCTCCGCCCGACGAGTGCCGATGAAGACGCGGGCCTTCATCGATTTTCTGGTCACCGAACTGGCGTTGGGCTCTGCAGGGTTTTGAGGTTGTTGCCACAGCCTTCAGAGCAGAATCCGACATCGAACCGCAAAGCCGGTGCACGCGGTTTGTCTGATGTTTCGAGGCGGCCGGTTTTACGACTGCTGCGCAGCCGATCGTCCGAGTGCGGCCCAGGGCAAGCCACACTCCTACAAGATGGTGCGGCGTTGACGGGTTCGGCTCACGCCACGGCGCCGACCGGTTCTTGACCTGCCAACACGGCGGCGAGGCTGGCCAGCACCATTTCGCCCATGCGCGTGCGGGTCTGGACGGTGGCGCTGGCGCGGTGTGGTTGCAGCACGACGGTTTCCAGGCCGAACAGGACGTCTGGCACGTGAGGTTCGTCGACGAAGACATCCAGTCCCGCGCCTGCCAGGGTGCCGGCTTGCAGCGCGGCGATCAGGTCAGGTTCGTTGACCAGGCTGCCGCGCGCGACATTGATCAGATAGCCCTGCGCGCCCAGCGCCTCCAGCACGGCGGCATTGATGATGCCTTTGGCCTTGTCGGCTGCGGCCGCAACGATCAGGGCGTCACTTTGCCCGGCCAGTTCCACCAGATCGCTGACGAACGTGTACGGCACGTCACTCATCGGCTGCAGGTCGGTGTAGCTGATCGGGCAGCCGAAGGCCGCTGCACGCGTAGCGACCGCTCGCCCTACCCGGCCCAGTCCGACGATACCGACGCGCATGCCACTGAACTGCCGCGCCAGTGGCAATGGCACCAGCGGCGTGGCAGTTCGTGCCCACTCGCCGGAACGCACATAGCGGTCGGCAGTGCCCAGCCCGCGACAGGCCGAGATCAGCAGACCAATGGCAAGGTCAGCGACGTCTTCGGTCAGTGCGCCAATGGTCGCCGTCACGCGGATACCGCGATCCCGCGCATAGGCCAGGTCCACCGCATCCGTGCCGACGCCATTGACCGCGATGACTTCCACTTTCGGCAGTTGCTCCATCACTTCGCGAGTGATGCCGGTGTGTCCGCCGGTGACCACACCGCGAATAGCGGCGCCGTGCTCGCGCAGGTAAGCCGCCTTGTCGGACTGCTGAAAATAAGGCCGCACGGTGTACAGCTCGTTGAGGCGCGCATTGATTTCCGGGATGAGGATCGGGCTCAGCTGGAGAATTTCAGGTTTCATCGGAATCTCGCTCATATCGAATCGGACAGGATCAACCACGGCCCACGAAAGGCATGTTGGTCGCCATGACGGTCATGTTCAGCACGTTGGCCGACAGCGGCAGTGCCGCGATGTAGCGCACGGCATCGGCGATGTGCTTGACGTCGATCATCGGCTCCACGGCAATCGAGCCGTTGGCCTGGCGCACGCCCTTGGTCATGCGCACCGACAGTTCGGTCAAGGCATTGCCGATGTCGATCTGGCTGCAGGCGATGTTGAATTCACGACCGTCGAGCGCCAGGCTTTTGGTCAGGCCCAACACGGCGTGTTTGCTGGCGGTGTAAGGCGCGGTGAACGGACGGGGCACATGGGCGGAGATCGAGCCGTTGTTGATGATGCGCCCACCTTGCGGCGACTGCTTGCGCATCAGCCCGAAAGCGCCGCGGCTGCACAGGAAAACCCCGGTGACGTTGGTGTCGATCACACTCAGCCACTTCTCGATGGGCAGCTCGTCCATCGGCACGGCCGGGGCGTTGACGCCCGCGTTGTTGAACACCACATCGAGGCGACCGTAAACCTCCTCGACCGTGGCAAAGAGGTGGTCGACACTGGCCGGATCGCGAACATCGCACGACACCGCCAGGGCTTCCCCGCCCTGCTCTCGCGCCAGGCTGACCAGCTCTTCAAGCGGCTCCAGCCGGCGCCCGGTCACCACCACTTTGTAGCCATCTTCCAGCAGGCCCAGCGCGACCAAGCGACCGATGCCGCTGCCAGCGCCTGTGACCAAGGCAATTTTGGAAAGGGATTGATCAGTCATTATTGTTCTCCTTGTTTCCTGTCTGAATGCAGTGCTTGCGAAATCGCTTAGCGGGGTTCAATCGGCGCGGCGGCTGCCGATGCGCACTTCGAACTCGCCGATGCCGGCGACGCCACCGGTGATCACGTCGCCCGCGTCCAGGGCAGCGACGCCTGGCGGCGTGCCGGTCATGATCAGATCGCCAGCCCGCAGGCTGACCGAATGTGACAACTGGCTGATGACCTCACTGACCGACCAGATCTGGCTTTCCAGATCCGAGCGCTGCCGCTCGACGCCATTGACGCTCAGCCAGATCGCGCCTTGGCGCGGGTGACCGTTGCGGCTGGCGGGCAGAATGGGCGTGATGGGCGCCGAGCCATCGAATGCCTTGGCCGGCTCCCAGGGATTGCCCACGGCCTTGGCCGCCATTTGCAGGTCGCGGCGCGTCAGGTCGAGCCCTGCGGCATAACCCCAGACGTGATCCAGCGCCTCTTGCTCGGTGATCTGAAAGCCGTCCTTGCCGATGGCCACAACCAGCTCGATCTCATGGCAGAACTGCTCGGTCTGGGTCGGGAAATCCAGCTCGCCGGAGGCATCGATGACCGAGGTCGCGGGCTTCATGAAAAACGCCGGCACTTCGCGAACCGCGTTAAGGGTGTCGCCCCAGTAATAGTTGCGGCCCAGGCAGAACACCCTGCCGACCGGGAAGCGTCCGGCACTGCCGCTGACCGGCAGACTCGGGACGCGCGGGGGATCGATAACAAACTCACTCATGGAAATTCCTCAGGCCTGCAGCGCTTGCTACTCATCACCGTGACAGGCATCGCGCTGCAGAAGGTGGCCGTTTGATCCTGAGACTACGGGATCAACTCGCCCGAAAGTTGGACAAAACCGTGTTCGCGCTGGACTAAAAAACTCAATCCTGTCGCCCATAAAAAAGGCGTACTCGCGTACGCCTTTGCCTAGTCCGGCAGAAGGTCACACACACATGCTTGCGCTTACTTCGCCTTGAGCTCGATCCGGTAGATTCGGCCCAGCAGCAGCGAATACGACAGGGTTCCGATGCACGCCACCCCCCCGATGAACCAGAAGGCCCAGGCAAAACTGCCGGTCACATGAAGGATCTGTCCGATCACGATGGGCGTGACAATGCCGCCAATGTTGGCTGCCAGGCTGGTGATGCCGCCAGTCAGGCCAATCAGCTCCTTGGGCGCGATTTCCGACACGGCGGCCCATGAAGCCGACGCAATGCCCTGAGCGAAGAAGGCGATGGTCAACAACGCGATGCAGACTTCGTTGGAATCGGTGAAGTTGACCAGCATGATCGACATGCCCAGCGCAGAGCCGACAACCAGCGGCAACTTGCGGGCGAAAGACAGCGACGTACCGCGCCGAATCATCCAGTCCGACACAATGCCCGCCAGCAAGACGCCCACGGTCGCGCCAATGAACGGCAACACGGCGAAGATGCCCACTTTGACCATCGTCAGGTGGCGCTCTTCGATCAGGTAAGTCGGGAACCAGGTCAGAAAGAAATACAGCGCCGACGTGCTGGCGAACTTGCCCAGACAGATCGCCCACACCTGGCGGTACTTCAACAGCTCGGCAATCTGCGCCCACTTGAACTTGTTCTTTTCCTGGCTGCTTTTCACCAGGCCACCACCGTCCTCGATGTACTGCAGCTCCTGCTTGCTGACCTTCTTGCAGTTCAACGGATCGCGGTACAGGTACAGCCAGGCGACGCCAAACAGAATGCCGACGATGCCGGTGCTGTAGAACACATGGCGCCAGTCGTAGGTCGTTGCCAGCCACAACAGCAAGCCGGTGAACAGCGCGGTGCCTAGGTACTGACCGCAGACGTAAATGCTGCTCGCCATGCCGCGCTCTCTTGCCGGAAACCAGACCGTGACCGCGCGGCTGTTGGCCGGAAATGCCGGCGCTTCCATGGCGCCGATGGCCAGACGCAGCCCGAACAACGAAGCGAAGCCACCCGCCAGCCCCTGGCAGACGGTCACGGCCGACCAGGAAATCAGCGAGGCGCCATAGGTCAGTCGCGAACCGAAACGGTCGGCGATGAAACCGGCGGGCACCAGCGCGAAGGCGTACGTCCAGGCAAACGCGGAGAAGATCAGGCCCATCTGGACCTTGTCCAGCCCCAGGTCTTTGGCCATGAACGGCGCGGCGATAGAGATGTTCACCCGGTCCACGTAGTTGATGATCGTGGCGATCAGCAACAGTGAGAGCATGAACCAGCGACGATGGGAGGTTGGGCGGGCCGGTGCTGCCGCCATGGGTGCGGCGGAGACGGCATCGATAGCCCGAATATCGGGATTGCTCGACATGTGAATTCCTCGTTGTTTTTATTGGAATCGAGTGATGAAGCGCAGCCCTAAGTTATCGTACGACCGGTTTTAAACAACCCGCTGCTTAGAACGTTTCGGGATTTCGGAACAGGCCCGTAATTATTTGTCCAAGAAATTCCCGAGCGTCGGCAACCCTCCTTGTCTGACTTTTTTGTGTGGAAATAGGCGTAGTAGAGCGGCTCTTTCATTTCGAACCTTCCGCAAAGTTTTTGGACAAAAAGACTGGCGAGCGACAGCGGAAAAGTTTTGAATCAGGTCATATGACAACCGACAATAAGAAACACCGCAGTGAGGAACCGCATCATGGAATCTGCCAACCGCGTACCCACTTATGGAATGCAGCAACGCAGTGAGCGGCCAGACTTCTACATCCGTGGCAAAACCGAGGGCAAGCCTGAAACCGCGCCCCATCGTCACGAATATTTTCAGATCCAGATCAACCTCGGCGGTGACACCGTGCAGCACATCGGCGGCGTCGTGCGGCCCTTCCCGCGCAACACGCTGGCGTTCATCCTGCCGCACAAATTGCATCTGATCCCGCATCCGCCGGAAGGCAATTTCCTGCTGATCAACTTCGCCCAGACCTTCCTGCTGCCGCAGTTGCAGTGCGATCCGCTGGACCTTGAAGACGTCGCCATCGCGCTGGCACCCGAGCTGTCGCCGTTCCGGTTCCAGGAGCATCTGGATTTCACGCTCGGTGCCGAAGACTTTGCCGAGGTCCAGCGTTTGCTCGACCGCATGCGCGATCTGGACAAGGATCGTCAGTTCGGCACGCGCGAGATTCTCAAGGGCTATCTGCTGCAATTGATCGGCACCATCTGCCAGCTGTACGCCGAACCGATCAAGCTGCTGGCCGATGACAACGCCGCCGAACGCAGCCGCCGCGATGCGCTGGCGAGGATGTCGGAGTACGTGCGCAAGAACCTCAGCGACCCCGACCTGAGCCTGAAAAAGGCGGCGTCCGCGGCCTTCCTGTCACCCAATTACCTGACCCACTGGCTGCGCAAGGAAGTCGGTAAAACCTTCAGCGAGCTGGTGCTCGAACGGCGCATGCACCTGGCGCGCACGCTGCTGCTCAACGGCAGCAAACCGGTCGGAGAAGTCGCGCGGCTGTGCGGCTTTGCCGATGAGGCCTACTTTTCACGACGCTTCCGTCACGCCCACGGCATGCCGCCCGGGCAATTTCGCAAGCAGCGGGATTTATAGGCCGCCGTCGCGCACTGGGGCGTTCCTCTGGATCAACTTTATGTCCCTGTCGGCGTTTCATCTTCACGCCAGAGCGCTAAGCTTGCCGTCATGGATGACTCCGACTACCTGCGTCTGTTGACGATCCAGGCCGAGCAAGCCAATGCGTTTCTGTCCAATGCGCGCAAGTGGGAGCGCGAGCGTTGGGTGTGCCAACGGTTGCTGCAAGGCTTGAACATTCCTCACCGCACCGACGATTTTCTGCCCGCAGGGCAAGAGCCGCCGGACGTACTCTTTCGCGATGCGTGTTTCGAAGTGTTCTTCGTGCTCGATGAAGGCCGTCGGCTCAACGATGAGTGGCGCGAAGAGTTACAGCGTCGGCGCAGCGCCTTTTCCCTCAGTCAGTTGGTGCGCCGCGAAGCCAAACCCAAGCGCATCCCGGCCGCTGAACTGCTCAGACGCCTGGCGCCGACCTTGCGCAAGAAAGCCCACAACTACAAGGAGCGCGGCCTGGATCTCAGCGAACTGGACATCATCGCGTTCGCCAGCCTCAAGCGCGAAGTGCTGGACCTGAACAGCCACTTCCCGCCGCCCACCGAGTACCTGCGCCAGGGCTGGCGCTCGCTTTCGCTGGTAGGGCCGACGTTTGCGCGGGTATTGTTCGCCCATCCGGACGCCCCGGATTTTCTGCGGACCAATCTGGGCCGCAGCGTGGTGTTCGACGTGGGAATCAGCCTATGAGTCCGTTGCAAGCCCTGATCGCCGATGTGCCGCAGCGCGGTCGCGTGCGCTGGATAGGCGTACGTCCGCAGTCGCGAGAAGAGATGATCGAACTGGAAGCGGTCGAGGCGCGCCGCGAGGCCGGCCTGACGGGCGATCATGCCCGTCCCGGTCCGCGCAATGCCCGCCAGGTTACGCTGATTCAATGGGAGCATCTGGCGGTGGTCAGTGCTCTGATGGGGCGCGGGGAAGACAATCCCGTCCTGCCTCGGGACCTGCGACGTAACATCGCAGTCAGCGGCATCAACCTGTTCAGCCTGAAAAACCGTCGCTTCCGCATAGGCCAGGCGGTGTTCGAGACCACCGGCTGGTGCCAGCCGTGCGCCAGACTGGAGCAACGGCTGGGCCACGGGACCTTTCAGGCGGTACGCGGACATGGCGGAATTACCGCGCGAGTGTTACAAAGCGGCATTATCCGTCTGGACGATGTCCTGCGTATCGAACCGCTGGACGACGTCAACGAATCTAATGCATCGGTGGCCATCGGTTGATGACGCCGATCAATGTTCATGCCGAGGCTTGAATGACCAGCCGCCTGAACCCTGACGACCAAAAGCGTGTCGAAGAGTACCTTCGAGCACCTCAGCACCAAGTCGAGCGCCGGCCATTCAAGCCCTGGCTGCTCCTTGTGGTGGTGCTGGTCGTGGTGATCGGACTGGGCCTGTTGAGCCGTTTACTGAGCTATCTGACGCTATGAGCTGCCTGGCGCTCGCTCGGATAGAGCCTGAAGAGAATTCCTTAAGCCTTATGAGATATCCCCATGACTCATCGTATCGTGATCGTCGGCGGAGGCGCTGGTGGTCTGGAGCTGGCTACCCGCCTGGGTAAAACGCTGGGCAAGAAAGGCACCGCCAGCGTCACGCTGGTAGACGCCAATCTGACGCACATCTGGAAACCCTTGCTGCACGAGGTCGCCGCAGGCTCGCTCAACTCCTACGAGGATGAGCTGAACTATGTCGCGCAAGCCAAGTGGAATCACTTCCAGTTTCAACTCGGCCGCATGACCGGGCTGGACCGCGAAAACAAGCAGATTCACCTGGCGGCAACGCAGGATGAAAACGGTCAGGAGCTGGTCCCGGCGCGCAGCCTGAGTTACGACTCGCTGGTGATTTCCGTCGGCAGCACCACCAATGATTTCGGTACCAAGGGCGCGGCGGAGCACTGCCTGTTCCTCGACACGCGCAAACAGGCCGAACGCTTCCATCAGCAGTTGCTCAATCGTTACCTGCGTGCGCATGCCAGCGAGCTGGCGGCCACCGAAGAAATCAACGTGGCGATCGTCGGCGCCGGTGCGACAGGCGTCGAGCTCGCGGCAGAACTGCACAATGCCGCCCACGAACTGGCGGCCTATGGCCTGGGCCAGATCAAACCGGAAAACCTGCGGATCACGGTCATCGAGGCCGGTCCTCGGGTGTTGCCTGCCTTGCCTGAACGGATCGGCGGGCCGGTGCATAAGACGCTGGAGAAGCTCGGCGTGACCGTGCTGACCAACTCGGCGGTCAGTGAAGTGACTGCCGACAGTCTGGTGACGGCGACAGGCCAGGTGATTCCGGCGACCCTGAAGGTCTGGGCAGCAGGCATTCGCGCACCGGCGTTTCTGGAAGGCATTGCTGGGCTGGAGACCAACCGCATCAATCAGCTGCAAGTGCGCCCGACCCTGCAGACCACCCGTGACGACAACATTTTCGCGTTCGGCGACTGCGCGGCCTGTCCGCAAAAAGGCACCGACCGCAATGTCCCGCCACGCGCGCAAGCGGCGCACCAGCAAGCCTCGCTGCTGGTCAAATCGCTCAAGCTGCGGATCGAAGGCGGCGACCTGCCGGAATACAAATACAAGGATTACGGCTCGCTGATTTCGCTGTCGAAGTTCTCGGCGGTCGGCAATCTGATGGGCAACCTGACCGGCAGTGTCATGCTCGAAGGCTGGCTGGCGCGGATGTTTTACGTCTCGCTGTACCGCATGCACCAAATGGCGCTGTACGGCACGTTCCGCACGCTGATGCTGATGCTCGGCAGCCGGATCGGTCGCGGAACCGAACCGAGAATGAAGCTGCACTAAAGGCGACGGCCTGCCGTGCATATGGCAGGTTCTCAACGTTGGCTTTAACGCCCTTTCCATCAGCGGCGTAACACTCGAAGCCTTCCCGGCTAAAGCCGGTCCTACGAAGAGGTCGCAGCGTCAGTAGGACCGGCTTCAGCCGGGAAAAGGCCTTGCGGCGTCAGTAGGACCGGCTTTAGCCGGGAAGACACCTTGCGCCGTCAGTAGGACCGGCTTCAGCCGGGAAGAAGCCGGTGCAGATGCAGAGGTTGGAAATCAGCCTTCGCCAGCAAGCTCGCCCCACAGGTTTTATACCGTTCCATGCCGACTACGGCATCACCCGCCCTTTGCCCGAGTGCTTGGCTTTGTACATCCAGCGATCGGCTTCGCGCATGAGTTCGTCAGGCGCTTTGCCCGAGCCTGGCTCGTACATGGAGAACCCGACGCTGGCGTTGCTGCGGATGACGTCGCCTTTGATGATGATCGGCTCGGCAATCGCCGCCAGCAGCTTTTTCGCCACTTCCCGCGCTTCGTCGGCGCCCGGGACAATGCCTTCCAGCACCACGATGAATTCGTCACCCGCCAGCCGCACCAGGCTGTCAGTCCTTCGCACGCAGGTTTGCAGGCGAGCGGAAATGGTACGCAGCAGATCGTCGCCCGCATCGTGCCCGTAGGTGTCGTTGATGCCCTTGAAGCCATCCAGATCGATGAACATCAGCGCCAGCTGCAACCTGGAGCGGTCCGCCCGCGCCTGCGCGATCGGCAGTAACGCATCCAGCGCGCGTCGATTGTGCAGACCGGTGAGCGCGTCGTGCCGCGCTTCTTGTTCCAGTTCTTTGCGCGCCTGAATGTCCTGAATGATGGAGATGAAGTAATCCAGATCGCCGTTCTCGGACAGCTTCTTGGTCACGCTCAGGCTGACCCACACCGACGCGCCGCCCTTGCGCAGATAACGCTTTTCCAACTGATACCGGTCGATCTCGTTACCGACCAGTTGATTGAGCAATTCCATGTCCGTGTGCAGGTCATCCGGGTGGGTGATGTCCTGGAAGGTCAGGTGTTTGAGCTCCTCCGGCGTGTAGCCAAGGATTTCGCATAACGCCGTGTTGACGCTGATCCAGCCACCGTCCGGCGCCACCAGCGCGATGCCCACTGAAGCCAGTTCGAACATCGACCGATAGCCCGCTTCGCTGGCTTTGAACAGGGCGTCAGAGCGGCTTTTCTGCAAGCGCGCCAGCATCAGGTTTTCCCGCAGCTGCACTTCACGACTGACGATGTCGGCCAGATCGCGAAGGATGTCCAGCTCCTCCTGAGTCAGTTCACGCGGGCGCTCGTCAATGGCACACAAGGTGCCTACAGCGAAGCCTCTGCTGGTGCGAATGGGCACGCCGGCGTAAAAACGGATATGGGGCGCGCCGGTCACTAACAGGTTGTCGCGAAAGCGCTCATCTTCGGCGGCGTCGGGGACGACAAGGGGTGTGCTCTGCAGGATGGCGTGGGCGCAGAAGGCCATTTCTCTGGGCGTTTCCGGCGCATCGAGCCCCGTGCGGGACTTGAACCATTGCCGGTCCTCATCGACCAGCGAAACCAGTGCGATCGGCACATCGAGCACACGTGCCACCAGACGGGTGATCCGGTCGAGTGACGCTTCGGCCGGGGTGTCGAGAATTTCCAGTTGATGCAGCGCTTCGAGGCGCTCGTTTTCATACAGAGGAATTGGCGCTTTCATATACCGGCCGATCCTGAAAAGACTGTCTGGAGTCTATACCCCACACCTTGAATGCGCACCCACGGACAGAAATCAGTCATTAATCCGACGCGATCGGCTGCGCAGCGGCCCGGCGCCGCAGCAACTCGATGAATTGCATCAACTCGCGACTCGCCGCCTCGCCCCGGCGCGTCAACAGACCGAACGGCGCCATCCGCTCTTCGATCCTCACGGGCAGCGCCTTGACCAGCCCCATTTTCAGGTAATCGCGCAGCGCCGACTCGGACAGCACCATGATTGCATCAGTGAGCTGAACCAGTTGCTGCATCGAATACACCGAACTGCATTCGATGATGTCGGCAGGCGCGGGCAGTGCGAGCCTCTCCAGCGCCTGATCGAACGCCATGCGCGCCGGGCTGCTCTCGGGTTGCAGAATCCAGGGCCAGTCGCTGACCAACTCGGCCCAGTCGAGCTTGCGCCGCCTGGCAAGCGGATGGCCCTGGTGCACGACGACCATGAGCTGCTCGTTGCCCAAGGGCTCGAACGCGTAGTGCTCGCGGTCGGTGGAGGCATTGCGACGCGCGATGGCCAGATCGATGCGGCCCTGCTCGAGCAACTGAATCACCTGATCGCTGGTATCGCCCATGATGCGGATGCGCAACTGAGGGTTGAGCGTCTTGATCTCGGCCACGGCATTCATGACCAGATCAGGCGCCGCTCCCATGATCGTCCCGATCGCCAGATAACCGTAGCCACCGTGAAGCCGAGCCTGCATGTCGGCGGCACAACGATCGAGCCCACTGAGCGCGGATTCGGCAAAGCGCAGAAGCTCCATGCCCAAGGCCGTCGGGCGCATGCCACGCGGCAGGCGCTCGAACAGTTCGCAGCCGAACATGTCCTCGATTTCGTGAAGCATGCGCGTCGCGGCGGGCTGCGACATGTGCATGTTCAACGAAGCGCGGTGCAGGTTGAGGCTGGACCCAAGCACGACCAGCATCTGCAGATGCTTGTAGCGCAGACGGCTGAACAGCTGCTGCGAGGAGACGTTTTCAGCCATTGACTGACCTCTGTGGACCGATACCTTGAAGGTATCGATCTTAAGCTAAAAACGATTAGTCACGCATCGCTTCGCAGCAGTAGAGTCCTTCTCATTCCGGCCTGACCGGAACGGCGACACGCCGGCTTACGCAGTCAAATAATTCCAAAAAAGGAAACTGTCGTGAACACACTCCCCGCGTCCTTGCTGGCCAAGCTCTCATGGCGTCTTCTGCCCTTTCTGTTGCTGATGTACATCATGGCGTTTCTCGATCGCGCCAATGTCGGCTTCGCCAAGCAGGCTTTTCAGGCTGATACCGGTATCAGCGACGCCGCGTTCGCCTTCGGCGCTGGCGTATTCTTCGCCGGTTACGCGCTGCTCGAGGTCCCCAGCAACCTGATGATGCACAGGATCGGCGCCAAGCTGTGGATGTGCCGGATCATGGTGACGTGGGGCCTGGTGTCTGCGGCGATGGTCTTTGCCCACACCGAAACGACGTTTTATGTGCTGCGCTTCCTGCTGGGCGTGGCCGAGGCCGGATTCTTCCCCGGCGTCATCCTCTACCTGACCTACTGGTTCCCCAATGCCGCGCGAGGCCGGGCGATGGGCTTTTTCTACTTCGGCGCGCCGCTGGCGTTCATCTTCGGCAGCCCGCTGTCCGGTCTGTTGCTTGAACTCGATGGCGTGCTGGGCAGCCATGGCTGGCAATGGCTCTTCGCAGTCGAGGGGCTGATGGCGACTGCCGTCGGCGTGTGGGCCTACTTCTATCTGGACAACCGCCCGGCCGATGCCAAGTGGCTGAGCGCTGATGAGCGTCAGCAATTGCAGGCCGTGCTCGATGCCGAAGACAGCGAAAAACAGCGCCACGGCAGCGTGCTCAAGGCCATGTGCCAACCAGCGGTGCTGTACCTGTGCGTGATTTACCTGCTGATTCAGGCCAGCGTTTACGGCGTGGTGTTTTATCTGCCCAGCCAGGTCGCGGGCCTGATGGGCAGCAAAGTCGGCCTCATGGTCGGCCTCGTCAGCGCCATTCCGTGGGTCTGCGCGCTGATTGCCGCCTGGCGCGTCCCTGCGATTGCCGACCGCACAGGCCAGCGTCGGACGGTCGCGGCGCTGACGCTGGTGGTGTCAGGTCTGGGCATCGCCGCGTCGGTGACGTTCGCCAACCCGCTGCTGGGCATCCTGGCGCTGTGCTTTGCTGCATCGGGGTTCATCGCCGTGCAACCGGTGTTCTGGACCTTCCCGGGAAGTTTCCTGGCGGGCAGCGCCGCCGCAGGCGCCATCGCTCTGATCAATTCGTTCGGCGCGCTGGGCGGATTCATCGCGCCGATCATCAAGAACTGGGCCGAAGGCGCGTTCCAGACGCCGACGGCGGGGCTTTATCTACTGTCAGTGACCACGCTGATCGCTGCGGCGCTGGTGATGGGCATTCGCTCACCCAGAACCGGGACACCCCACACGGTACCGACCTTTCAACACTGATCGCCATTCTCTCGGATCACAGGAGTCCTCCATGAGCACGCCCATCATCAAACACGTCCGCGCTTTCGTTCTGCGGGGCGGCGGTGCCGATTATCACGACCAGGGCGACGGCCACTGGATCGACGACCACATCGCCACGCCAATGAGCAAATACCCGGAATACCGTCAAAGCCGCCGCAGCTTCGGGATCAATGTGCTCGGCACCCTGGTGGTGGAAATCGAAGATTCGGCAGGCAACGTCGGCTTCGCCGTGACCACCGGCGGCGAACCCGCGGCGTACATCGTCGAGAAACATCTGGCGCGTTTTGTCGAAGGCGCGAAGGTCACCGACATCGAGAAAATCTGGGATCAGATGTACCTGTCGTCGCAGTACTACGGCCGCAAAGGGCTGGTGATCAATACCATTTCCGGCGTCGACCTGGCGTTGTGGGACCTGCTCGGCAAAGTGCGTCAGGAGCCGGTTCATCAATTGCTGGGCGGTGCGGTGCGCGATGAGCTGCAGTTCTACGCCACCGGCGCCCGCCCTGACCTTGCCCAGAAAATGGGTTTCATCGGTGGAAAGCTGCCCCTGCACCACGGCCCGGCGGAAGGCGAAGAAGGCCTGCGCAAAAACCTCGAGGCGCTCGCCGTAATGCGCGAGCGCGTGGGCAAGGATTTCTGGTTGATGCTCGATTGCTGGATGAGCCTGGACCTCAACTACGCAACCAGGTTGGCCCACGGCGCGCAAGCGTTCGGACTGAAATGGATCGAGGAGGCGCTTTCGCCTGAGGATTACTGGGGTTACGCCGAGCTGCGCAAGAACGTGCCCAAAGGCATGCTGGTCACCACCGGTGAGCACGAAGCCACGCGCTGGGGGTTCCGCATGCTGCTGGAAATGGGCTGCTGCGACATCATCCAGCCGGATGTCGGCTGGTGCGGCGGCATCACCGAGCTGATCAAGATTTCTGCGCTGGCCGATGCCCATAACACGCTGGTCGTGCCGCACGGATCTTCAGTCTACAGCTATCATTTCGTCGCAACGCGCACCAACAGCCCGTTCGCCGAGTTTCTGATGATGGCGCCCAAGGCTGATGAAGTCGTGCCGATGTTCCATCCACAACTGCTCGGCGAGCCGGTACCGGAAAACGGGCGCATGCGACTGTCCAGGCTTGATCAGCCGGGGTTTGGCGTCACGCTCAACCCTGAATGTCAGCTTCATCGTCCGTACACGCACTGACAGGAAATGGTTATGAAAATGCCTCACAACGCGTTCAAGGCCGCTTTGGCCAGACGCGAGCCGCAGTATGGAATCTGGGCCGGTTTCGCCACGGGCTATGCGACTGAAATCGTCGCCGGGCTGGGATATGACTGGATGCTGATCGATGGCGAGCATGCGCCGAACACCGTACCGAGCATCCTCGCGCAATTGCAGGCGGTAATGCCCTACAGCACCGCGCCCGTCGTGCGCGCCGTGACCGGCGATGCCGTGCTGATCAAGCAATTGCTGGATGTCGGCGTGCAGACGTTGATGGTGCCGATGGTGGAATCCGCCGAGCAGGCCCGAGCGCTGGTGCAGGCAATGCGTTATCCGCCGCACGGCATTCGCGGCGTCGGCGGCGGCCTGACCCGCGCCACGCGCTGGGATGCCGTGCCGGATTACCTCAACACGGCTCACGAGGAGCTGTGCCTGATCGTGCAGGTGGAATCGCGCAAAGGCGTCGAAAACGTGGAAGCGATCGCGGCGGTTGAAGGCGTCGACGCCGTGTTCATCGGCCCGGCGGATCTGTCGACCGGCATGGGCCATATCGGCAATCCGTCGCATCCCGACGTCCAGGCCAGCATTCGCCGTGCGGTGGATGCCACTCTCGCGGCGGGCAAAATCTGCGGCATCCTTGCGCCCGCCGAGGAAGATGCCCGGCGCTACATGGGCTGGGGTTGCCAGTTCGTGGCCGTGGGCATCGATATCAGCCTGCTGCGTCAGGCGGCGAAGGAAAACCTGGCACGCTACCGCGAACCTCAGGACTTCGCCGCGCCCTCGCGGACGTACTGATCTACCGAACTGTGGGAGTCCGTCAACGGGCTTTGAAGCCTCCCATCGATCAAGGGCGTCACACTCGACACCTTCCCGGCTGAAGCCGGTCCTACGAAAACTCGCGGCGTCTGTAGGACCGGCTTCAGCCGGGAACAGGCACACCCCTAAATTCAGCGCTCCTGCTTTCCGACATTTTCTGTCATAAAAACGTGCTGATTACTGTGATCCCATTAAGACATCACACCCCGATGTCGCCCGATTACAGGAAGTCACCCATGTTTCAATTTTCCCGAATGATGCTGGCCGCAGGCCTTGGCATTGCGCTCAACCTGTCTTTGCCGAGCAGCGCTGGCGCGGCGCAGGAGGTGACCGGCGCCGGCTCCACATTCATTTATCCGGTGCTCTACAAATGGGCGACCGATTACAACCAGAAGACCGGCGTCAGGGTGAATTATCAGAGCATCGGTTCCGGTGCCGGTGTGGCGCAGATCAAAGACGGCGCTGTGGATTTCGGTGCCACTGACGTACCGATGAGCCCGGCCGAATTGCAGACACTCGGCCTGCAGCAATTTCCGTCGGTGATCGGCGGCGTCGTGCCGGTGATCAACGTGGCATCGATCAAGCCCGGCAGCATGAAATTCACCGGCAGCGTGCTGGCCGACATCTACCTGGGCAAAATCGCGCGCTGGAACGACCCCGCGCTGGTGGCGCTGAACCCCGAGCTCAAACTGCCGGACGCCAGAATCAACGTGGTCTACCGCTCGGAAGATTCAGGCACGACGTACAACTGGGTCAGTTATCTGTCTCGCCTGAGCCCTGAGTGGCAAAGCAAGGTTGGCGCAGGCACTTCTGTGAAATGGCCCGTCGGTATTGGCAGTAAAGGGAGCGAAGGCGTAGCGTCCTACGTGAAGCAGATGCCCAATTCCATCGGCTACGTCGAGTACGCCTACATCAAGCAGCAGAAACTCAACTTCGGCCTGTTGCAAAACGCTGCCGGACGTTTCGTCGTGCCCAGCGCTGAAACATTTCAGGCCGCTGCCGCAACGGCTGACTGGAAAACCGCCAAGGACTTCGACTTGTCGTTGCTCAATGCGCCGGGCGACAACGCTTATCCAATCACCGCGGCGACCTTTATCGTGATGTACAAACAACCCAAAGAAGCAGATCGTCAGAAGACCGTTCAGGATTTCTTTCGCTGGACACTGGAAAGCGGCCAGGAGCTTGCGCGCTCGCTGGACTTCGCGCCGATTCCTGACGATCTGAAGAACCAGATCGAGCGCTATTGGGGCGATACGCCCAAGGCGCAGTGAATCTGTTGCAGCCCCGCGGCGCTGGGCGAATGACGGCCGATTGCCAGAGCCGTACAGTCGCAATGAATAAAGACTCATGCGAAAACCGTGCAGCACCGGAGGAATTAGGAAAGGCCGGAAGAGTGGCGGAAACGAAAAAGGCGTCCCGAAGGACGCCTTTTTGTGGGCTTCGACACGAGTGGCGTCGGAGCCGGATTTTCTGCCCGGGTACTGCTGGGGCGAAAATGGTCGGGGTAAGGGGATTCGAACTCCTGACATCCTGCTCCCAAAGCAGGCGCGCTACCGGACTGCGCTATACCCCGATGAAACAGAGAAACACCTCGTAAGGCGTTCCTTAAGCGGGTGACGCAACTGGCGTCACTCCCTAAGATTCAACCCGATGAAGCCAGGTCAAAAATGGTGGGTCGTGTAGGATTCGAACCTACGACCAATTGGTTAAAAGCCAACTGCTCTACCAACTGAGCTAACGACCCAAATAATGGTCGGGGTAAGGGGATTCGAACTCCTGACATCCTGCTCCCAAAGCAGGCGCGCTACCGGACTGCGCTATACCCCGACGGTACTACGTCTTGAAATTGGCTCCGTGACCAGGACTCGAACCTGGGACCCAATGATTAACAGTCATTTGCTCTACCGACTGAGCTATCACGGAACGATCTATCAATTTCAGATGTAGCGTTTGACGCGCTTCGACACAACAAATTCAGTACATCTTTGCAAGACGAGTCCTGCACTTACGACCCTGAATCTACTGCATTTTCAGCCTCTTCGACCTGTCTGCATCGCTGCGTTCACGTCTCTGAGGCGCGCTATTCTACATTCCCAGAAACACCTGTCAACCCTCTAAATTGCTTTTAAGACAATGATTTGCGACTTTTTTTCGAGAAGGCCCGCAAGCCGCGAAAAACCTGCTTTCGCGAGCAAAACTCGACGCGCATAAAAAAGGGGCTCCTGATAGGAGCCCCTTTTGCGCTTCTATATAGAAGCAGCGGATCAGCCGAACACGATCTCGTCGTCTGCCACCGAGCCCTTGATACTGGTGCCGGGCATGAAGCCACCGGACAGGATCAACTGAGCCAGCGGGTTCTCGATCCAGCGCTGGATCGCACGCTTGAGTGGCCGTGCGCCATAGACCGGGTCGTAACCGACAGCGATCAGCTTGTCCATTGCCTCAGGCGTCAGCTCCAGTTTCAGGTCACGCTCAGCCAGACGCTGACGCAGACGACCAAGCTGGATTTCAGTGATACCGGCAATCTGATCACGAGCCAGCGGTTCGAAAATCACCACTTCGTCGACCCGGTTGATGAATTCCGGGCGGAAGTGCGAGCCCAGTGCATCCATCACCGCAGCGCGCTGCGCCTCGCGATCACCGACCAATTCCTGGATGCGTGCCGAGCCCAGGTTGGAGGTCATGACGATCACCGTATTGCGGAAGTCCACCGTGCGACCATGGCTGTCGGTCAGACGCCCGTCTTCGAGCACCTGCAGCAGAATGTTGAAGACATCCGGATGCGCCTTCTCGACCTCGTCCAGCAGAATCACCGAGTACGGCTTGCGACGCACCGCTTCGGTCAGGTAGCCGCCTTCCTCGTAACCGACATAGCCTGGCGGCGCACCGATCAGACGAGCCACGGAATGCTTCTCCATGAACTCAGACATGTCGATCCGCACCATGGCCTCTTCGGTGTCGAACAGAAATTCGGCCAACGCCTTGCACAGCTCAGTCTTACCCACACCGGTCGGACCGAGGAACATGAACGAACCGCTTGGACGATTCGGGTCAGACAGCCCCGCTCGCGAACGACGCACTGCGTTGGCCACCGCCACCACCGCCTCGTTCTGACCGATCACACGCTCGTGCAGCAGGCTTTCCATCTTCAGCAGCTTGTCGCGCTCGCCTTCGAGCATCTTCGACACCGGGATGCCGGTCCATTTGGACACGACCTCGGCGATCTCCTCCTCGGTCACTTTACTGCGCAGCAGCTGATTTTCAGGCTTGCCGTGCTGATCGACCATTTGCAGGCTGCGCTCCAGATCCGGAATCACGCCGTACTGCAACTCGGCCATGCGGTTGAGATCACCCTTGCGGCGAGCCGCTTCCAGTTCCTGACGGGACTGCTCGATCTTTTGCTGGATCTGCGCGGAACCGGTGACCTCAGCCTTCTCGGACGTCCAGATTTCTTCCAGGTCGGCGTATTCGCGTTCCAGACGCTCGATTTCTTCCTGAAGTTTTTCCAGGCGTTTTTTCGCGGCTTCGTCGTCTTCTTTCTTGAGCGCCTGAGACTCCACCTTCAGCTGAATCAAGCGACGTTCAAGGCGATCGAGCACTTCCGGCTTGGAGTCGATTTCCATGCGGATGCGGCTGGCGGCCTCGTCGATCAGATCGATGGCCTTGTCCGGCAACTGACGGTCCGTGATGTAACGATGACTGAGCTTGGCGGCTGCGATGATTGCGCCGTCAGTGATCGCGACTTTGTGGTGAACCTCGTAACGCTCTTTCAAGCCACGCAGGATGGCGATGGTGTCTTCTTCGCTCGGCTCGTCCACCAGGACTTTCTGGAAGCGTCGTTCAAGCGCCGCGTCCTTCTCTATATATTGACGGTATTCGTTGAGCGTGGTGGCGCCAACGCAGTGCAACTCGCCACGCGCCAGTGCGGGCTTGAGCATGTTGCCCGCGTCCATCGAGCCTTCGGCCTTGCCCGCGCCGACCATCGTGTGCAGCTCGTCGATGAACAGAATGATCTGGCCTTCCTGTTTGGACAGCTCGTTGAGCACGGCTTTCAGGCGCTCCTCGAACTCGCCGCGGAACTTGGCCCCGGCAATGAGCGCCCCCATGTCCAGCGACAACAAACGCTTGCCGCGCAGGCCATCCGGCACTTCGCCGTTGATGATGCGCTGGGCCAGACCTTCGGCAATCGCGGTTTTACCCACGCCAGGCTCACCGATCAGAACCGGGTTGTTCTTGGTTCGCCGTTGCAACACCTGGATGGTCCGACGAATTTCATCGTCACGGCCGATGACCGGGTCGAGCTTGCCGTCTTCGGCGCGCTTGGTCAGGTCGACGGTGTATTTGTCCAGCGCTTGACGCGACTCTTCGGCGTTCGGGTCGTTGACCGCATCGCCGCCTCGCAGGTTGCTGATGGCGTTTTCCAGCGCCTTTTTGCTCACGCCCTGGCCAAGCAGAAGCTTGCCCAGCTTGCTGTTTTCGTCCATTGCGGCGAGCAGAACCAGTTCGCTGGAAATGAACTGATCACCTTTTTGCTGAGCCAGACGATCGGCCTGATTGAGCAGGCGCGCGAGGTCCTGCGACATGTTCACGTCGCCGGTCGGGTTTTGAATCTTGGGAAGCTGGTCGAGTTCTTTGCTCAACGCTTTGCGCAGGCTGTTGATGTCGAAGCCGACTTGCAGCAGCAGGGGTTTGATCGAACCACCCTGCTGATCGAGCAAGGCCTGCATGAGGTGCGCAGGCTCAATGGCGGGATGGTCCATGCCCACCGCCAGAGACTGAGAATCGGATAAAGCGAGCTGTAACTTGCTGGTTAAACGGTCAATACGCATTGGTCACCTTCCTAAATGGGCAGGCCGGAGCAATGAACACACCTTAATGAAGAAAACCTGCCAGATAGCCCTTAGATGTGGCCGATTACGCAGGATTCAAGCGGCGGGCGCTTGACACAGATCAACGTTAGCTTGTCGGGGAGGGATATGAGGAATAAACACGGAAATTGTAGGAGCGTGGCTTGTCCCCGCGATCGGCGACGAAGTCGCCGTAAGTCCAGAGCTCACGATACATCTACCATTGCCAATAACCATGGACGCGACTGCTTCGCAGCCGATCGCGGGACAAGCCACGCTCCTACAGATATCGCCGTAAAGACTATTGCTCGATCCACACCAACGACGCAAACCGTCCGGTGCGCGCACCTCGGCGGTAGGAGAAAAAGCGTTCGTCGTTATAGGTCGAAAGACCGCCGCCATACACCGCCGTTACGCCGTGGGCCGCCAGACGCGCGCGGGCCAGCTGATAGATGTCGGCCATGAATTTGCCCGGATTGGCACCAGGCACGAACGCATTTGCAGTTTGCGGGTGAGTGGCCATGAAGGCTTCGCGCACTTCGGGGCCGACTTCGAAAGCCTGCGGGCCGATCGCCGGACCCAGCCATACCAGAATCTCGGAAGGCGCATCATCGAAGCTGTCGACAGCCGCCTCCAGAACACCTGCCGCCAACCCGCGCCAGCCGGCATGGGCAGCGGCGACCTGCGTGCCCTGACGATTGCAGAACAAGGCCGGCAGGCAATCGGCGGTCATGATGGTGCAGGCAATGCCAGGCGTCCTGCTCCAGCTGGCGTCAGCCTGCATGACCTCAGCCGGCGTCGCTTCGACGACGTCAATGCCGTGAACCTGCTTCAGCCATGCGGGCTCGACCTGCAGCCGCGAGGTCAGCGTCGATCGGTTCCGGGCGACGGCAAATGGATCATCGTCGACGTGATCGCCGAGATTGAAACTGTCGAACGGCGCAGCGCTGACACCGCCCGCACGCGTCGTGACGCAGGCCTTGATGCCTGCAGGCGCAGGCCAGTCAGGTGTCAGCCAGTCCGTCACGAGCTCACTCATCCGATGAACGCCTCACGGTCCTGCTTGAGCAGGGACAGCAGCCAGACGAAGTCATCCGGCAGCGGCGATTCCCAGCTCATGCGCTGACCGGTCGTCGGATGGTCGAGCTCCAGGAAGCGCGCGTGCAGGGCCTGACGCGGGAAATGCTTGAGCGACTCGACCATCGTGGCGCTCGCTGCTGGCGGAATGCGGAAGCGGCCGCCGTAGGCAGGATCGCCCACCAGCGGGAAATTGATGTGGGCCATGTGCACGCGAATCTGGTGCGTGCGGCCGGTTTCCAGCTTGACGCGCACGTGGGTGTGCGAGCGAAAACGTTCCAGAACGCGGTAGTGGCTGACGGCAGGCTTGCCGCCTTCCATCACCGCCATGCGCTGACGCTGCTGACCGTGACGACCGATCGGTGCGTTGATCTTGCCGCCGGCCGTCACCACGCCGATGACGATGCATTCATAGATGCGGCTGACAGTCCGCTTCTGCAGCTGCGCGACCAGTTGAGTCTGCGCCTGGATGGTTTTTGCCACGACCATCAAGCCGGTCGTGTCCTTGTCCAGACGGTGCACGATGCCGGCACGCGGGACATTGATGATGTCCGGCACGTGGTGCAGCAATGCGTTGAGCAACGTGCCGTCGGCATGGCCGGCAGCCGGGTGCACGACGAGGCCGGCCGGTTTGTTGATCACCAGAATCTGGTCGTCTTCGTAGACGATGTCCAGTTCGATGTCCTGAGCCACCCACTCGCCCTGCGCCTCTTGCTCGGCCTGCAGCACCAGCACAGCGCCGCCGTGCACGATGTCACGCGGGCGCAGAACGCCACCGTCCACTGTCAGGCGGCCGTCTTTGATCCAGGCGGAAAGGCGCGAGCGCGAGTGCTCTGCGAATAATTGGGCGGCGACTTGGTCGAGGCGTTGACCGCCCAATTCGGACGGCACCTCTGCGCGGAGTTCTATGATCTCAGACATGCTCAAACTAGGAGGTGGCACTGGCCTTTGGTTTCGGCTGTGCGCTTGTGGTTAAATACGGCGTCTTTTGTCCCGGGGGTTCCACGGGGCGCCCATCATAACAGGACGGTCCTGCGCAAGACAGCAGGCCGTTATAGGGACGCAAGCCGCCATGCAAGTGAAACACCTGCTGCTGATAGCCATCCTCGGACTTACCGCTGCCTGTTCTTCGAAGAAAGAAGTCATCGACGAAAACCTCAGCGAAGTCGAGCTGTACCAGCAGGCGCAGGCCGATCTGGACAACAACAGCTACAACAGCGCCACTGAAAAGCTCAAGGCGCTGGAATCGCGCTACCCGTTTGGTCGCTATGCCGACCAGGCACAGCTGGAACTGATCTACGCCAACTACAAGAATGGCGAACCTGAAGCCGCGAAATCCGCCGCCGAGCGCTTCATTCGTCTGCACCCTCAGCATCCGAACGTCGACTACGCCTATTACCTGAAAGGCCTGACATCGTTCGACCAGGACGTCGGCATCATCGCCCGCTTCCTGCCGCTGGACCAGACCAAGCGTGACCCGGGCGCCGCGCGCGACTCTTATAACGAGTTCGCCCAACTGACCAGCCGCTACCCGAACAGTCGCTACGCCCCTGACGCCAAGCAGCGCATGATCTACCTGCGCAACCTGCTGGCGGCGTACGAAATCCACGTGGCTGACTACTACCTGACCCGTCAGGCGTATGTCGCTGCCGCCAACCGCGGCCGTTATGTGGTGGAAAACTTCCAGGAAACCCCATCGGTCGCCGACGGCCTGGCGGTGATGGTCGAGGCGTATCAGCGTCTGCAACTGGACGATCTGGCCGATACCAGCCTGCAAGTGTTGAAAGCCAACTACCCGGATCATCCGCAACTGGCCGACGGCAAGTTCGAACCTCGCACGCCAGACCCGGACAACCGCTCGTGGCTGTCGAAAGCGACACTGGGCCTGATCGAGAGCCGTCCACCGCTGCCGCCGGGAGAAACCCGCGCCAACCAGGACGTGATCAAGCAGTACCAGGACGCCAAGGAAGCGATTCCTGCCGATCTGCTGCCTGAGAACCAGCCAGCCGAAGAAGAAAAGAAGAACGATGACGACGACGGCACGCCGAAAAGCCGCTCGATCTTCAGCTACATGACCTTCGGCCTGTTCGACTGATCCAGTCCTGGCAAAGCGTCAGACAAAAAGAGGCCCTGCGGGGCCTCTTTTTCATTTCCGGCAATCTTGAGCGATGCAGATCACTGTGCGCCCGACAACGCCTTGGCTACACTGCGGCATCTTCACTTCATAAGCTGGTAGACATGATTCGCTTGATTATGTGGATTGCCTTGGTCATGGCGATCATCTGGTTCTTCAAACGTGCCACGAAAAGGCCTGCCGCCAGGCCCAAGGCCGCATCGCCTGAACTCGACGCCGCGCCGATGGTGCGTTGCGCGCAATGCGGTGTGCATGTCCCGCGCGACCGCGCCTTGAGCCAGAACCAGCAGTGGTATTGCACCGAAGCGCACCGGCTACAGGGCCCCGCCGCCCGTGACCGCTGAAAGCCTGTCGCTGGCAACCCCGCAAGCCCAGCGCATTCTGCGGCTGTACCACCTCTACCGGCTCAGCATCGGCATCCTGCTGGTGCTGCTCATCTCCAGCAGCCTGGACGCCGAACTGCTGGAGCTGGCGGACATCGAGCTGTTCCGCACCGGTTGCTGGCTGTATCTGGTGTTCAACATTCTAGTCGTTGTGCTGCTAGAACGGCCCAGCCGTCAGGGCCAGCTGTTCACGCTCGCCATGACCGACACGCTGATGCTCGCTGCGCTGTTCTATGCCGGCGGCGGCGCGCCGAGCGGCATCGGTAACCTCATCGTCGCGTCGGTGGCCATCAGCAACGTGCTGCTTCGCAGGCATACCGGCCTGTTGATCGCTGCGTTGTCGGCGATCGGCATCATTTACCTGACGTTCTATATCAGCTACCACAAGCCGGCCGCGTCCAATCACTTCGTTCAGGCAGGCTCGCTGGGCGCACTGTGCTTTGCCGCTGCGCTGCTGGTGCAGACGCTCGCCAGTCGCCTGCAGGTCAGCGAGGACATTGCCGAGCGCCGCGCCGCCGACGTCGACAATCTGGAAGAGCTCAACGGACTGATCCTTCAGCGCATGCGCACCGGGATTCTGGTGCTGGACTCCAGCCGCGAAGTACTGCTCGCCAATCAGAGCGCGTTGAACCTGTTAGGGCATGAGCATTTGCTGGGCGAAATCATCGACGCCTATTCCCCACAACTGGTCGAGCGGCTGCGCCAGTGGCTGATCAACCCATCGATGGTCCCGCGCAGCATTACCACGTCTGCCATCGGCCCGGTGCTGCGTCCCGGGTTCGTTGCGCTGACCCGTGGCAGCCACCGACACACGCTGGTGTTTCTCGACGACCTGTCGCAGATTTCCCAGCAGGCTCAGCAACTCAAGCTCGCCGCGCTGGGCAGGCTGACGGCCGGTATCGCCCACGAGATCCGCAATCCGCTGGGCGCGATCAGCCATGCCGCGCAGCTGCTGGGCGAGTCCGAGGAACTGAGCGGCGCGGACCAACGTCTCAGTCAAATCATTCAAGATCAATCACGACGGATGAATCTGGTGATCGAGAACGTTCTGCAGTTGTCTCGTCGACGTCAGACCGAACCTCATCTGCTCGATCTCAAGCAGTGGCTCGAACACTACGTCGAAGAGTTGCGCGGCAGCCTGCCAGCCGACCAGGCCGTGCACCTGGACATCAGCCCCGGCACGCTGACGACGCGCATGGATGCCGAGCAACTGCAGCAAGTGATGGCCAATCTGGTGCAGAACGGGTTGCGTTACAGCGGCCAGCTGCATCAGAACGCTCAAGTCTGGCTGCGGCTTTTCCATGCGCCCTACAGCGAGTTGCCGAGCCTGGATGTGATGGACGACGGCCCCGGCGTCGCCGAAGAGCATCTGACGAAGATCTTCGAACCCTTTTTCACCACCGAGAGCAAAGGGACCGGCCTTGGCCTGTACCTTTCGCGCGAGCTGTGCGAAAGCAATCAGGCGAGCCTGAATTACACACCCCGGCAAGGTGGCGGAAGCTGCATGCGGATCACCTTCGCCCATCCGTTCAAATTGAGTTGAGCATGAGCCCACGGCAAAAGATCCTGATCGTCGACGATGAGCCGGACATTCGCGAACTGCTGGAGATCACTCTGGGGCGGATGAAACTGGACACGCGCAGCGCCCGCAACGTCAAGGAAGCGCAGGACTGGCTGGCGCGCGAGGCATTCGATCTGTGCCTGACGGACATGCGCTTGCCGGACGGCAACGGCCTGGAGCTGGTGCAACACATCCAGAAGCGCCATACGCAGGTCCCGGTGGCGATGATCACCGCCCACGGCAGCGTCGACACCGCGATTCAGGCCCTCAAGGCTGGTGCCTTCGATTTTCTGACCAAGCCGGTGGACCTGGGCCGCTTGCGCGAGCTGGTCAGCAGCGCGCTGCGCTTGCCCAAGGCACCGTCGAATGACACGCGCCTCGACCATCGTCTGCTCGGCAATTCGCCACCGATGCAAGCGCTGCGCAAGCAAATCGGCAAACTGGCGCGCAGTCAGGCACCGATTTACATCAGCGGCGAGTCTGGCAGCGGCAAGGAACTGGTTGCGCGCCTTATCCATGAGCAGGGCCCTCGGGTCGAGCAAGCATTTGTGCCGGTCAATTGCGGAGCGATCCCGACCGATCTGATGGAAAGTGAGTTCTTCGGGCACCGCAAAGGCAGCTTCACCGGCGCCCACGAAGACAAACCCGGTCTGTTCCAGGCAGCCAGCGGCGGCACGCTGTTTCTTGACGAAGTTGCCGATCTGCCATTGGCGATGCAGGTAAAACTGCTGCGCGCGATTCAGGAGAAATCCGTCCGCGCCCTGGGCGAGCAACAGGAACAGGTGATCGACGTTCGCGTCCTCTGCGCCACGCACAAGGACTTGAGTCTGGAGGTGGCGGCCGGTCGCTTCCGGCAGGATCTGTACTATCGGCTCAACGTGATCGAACTGCGGGTTCCGCCACTGCGTGAGCGTCGCGAGGACATCGAAGAGATCGCCAACAACGTTCTTCGGCGTCTGGCCGAAACCGCAGGCGATGCCCCCGCCCGCCTGCCGCCCCACGCACTGGCGGCACTGAAAGGCTATCGCTTCCCCGGTAACGTGCGCGAGCTGGAAAACATGCTCGAACGCGCTTATACACTCTGCGAAGACGACCAGATCAACACCGAAGACCTGCGCCTGGCCGAACCCGCCAGCACCCAGGCCCAGCCCGGCCCGAACTTGTCGGACATCAACAACCTGGAAGATTACCTCGAAAGCGTCGAGCGCAAACTCATCCTGCAAGCCCTCGAAGAAACCCGCTGGAACCGTACCGCCGCCGCGCAGCGCCTGAACCTCACGTTCCGATCGATGAGGTATCGCCTGAAGAAGCTTGGTCTCGAGTGAACCGGCCTTTCACGACGGGGATTTGATCGTTCCCAAAAAGGGAACTATCGTACCCTTTTTGGGAACGATGTAACCGGATCATCATGAGCATTGCCGACGCGCTTTTCACCATCACCCAACAGCGATTGCTCGGGCTGCTCTACGGCCATCCCGAGCGCAGCTTCTACACCAACGAAATCAGACGATGGGCGCAGGTCGGCACCGGCAGCATGGCCCGAGAACTCGCCAGATTACAGGCGGCAGGCCTGCTCACGGCGACGCGTCAGGGCAATCAGGTTCACTACCAGGCCAATCCCGCCAATCCGGTCTATGAAGAATTGCTCGCCATCGTGCGCAAGACGTTCGGCATTGCCGATCATCTGCGACTGGAGCTGCTGCCGTTCGCGGATCGCCTCCAGCGAGCCTTTATCTATGGCTCCATCGCCAAGGGGACCGCAAACACATCCAGCGACATAGACTTGATGTTGATTGGCGAAGGCCTCCGCTACAGCGAGGTGATGGAGCGTATGATGCCGCTCGAAGAAATACTGGGCAGGACGATTAACCCGACGCTTTACACGCCAGCCGACTGGCAAGCCAAGTTCGACGCCGGGAACAGTTTCGTGGTCAGGGTTTCGCAGCAGGAAAAAATCGACATCATTGGAAGTGACTAAAGGAATCCCACGGAATGGGCAGTCATGAAAGTCTGGAAAACATCGTACGCACGGGCGGTTTGAAGGCCGAACCTACCGATAGAACCGAATGCCTTGGCCTGATTCGCTCTGCACTTGATCGTCTTCGGGATGCGCGTAATCCCACTCTCTCCTACGCCAGCCGTTTTGATCTGGCTTATAACTGCGCCCATGCGCTGGCGCTTGCTGCGATGCGTTTGCAGGGCTATCGATCAGATCGGCGCTATCTGGTGTTTCAGTGTTTGCCCCACACGATCAATATGGACAAGGTTCAAGTACGGCTTTTTGCCCTCTGCCATGAACGCAGAAACCTTGCCGAATACGAAGGTTATATGGATGTTGACGAGGCTCTGCTGGCAGAGCTGCTCGTCAGTGCCGACAGTCTCTGGCAACTGCTCGACGCGGCTATGCGCACCTAACCCTGCAGCCGCTCTGCCGGCGCGTAGGGTGATGGGTCGATGATCGGTGTGTCGTCCAGCAGCAGGTCGGTAAGCAGTTGGCATGAGGCGGGGGCGAGGACGAGGCCATTGCGGTAATGGCCGCAGTTCAGCCACAGGCCTTGATGGCCCGGCACCGGCCCGATGAAGGGAATGCCGTCTGGCGAGCCGGGCCGCAGCCCTGCCCAATGCCCCACCACTTCGGCGTCGGCCAGCGCGGGGAGCAATTCAATGGCTGAAGCCTTGAGGCTGTGCAGGGCATTTTCGGTGGGCGTCTTGTCGTATCCCTCATGCTCGAGGGTGCTGCCTATGAGGATATGACCGTCGCGACGCGGAATGGCGTAGCGGCCCTTGGCGAGGATCATGCTCGGCAGAAAATCAGACGCGCATTTGTACAGAATCATCTGGCCCTTCACGGGTTCGACCGGCAACGCGAGATTGAGCCTGGTAAGCAGATCGCCGCTCCAGGCGCCCGCTGCCAGCACCACGCTGTCGGCGAGGAGATCGCCTGCGGCGGTGCTCACGCCGATGACCCGCGTGCCGTCGCGGACAAAATCACGGACTTCACATTGCTCATGCACCACGACATTGGGCAGCGCCAGCAATGCGGCCTTCAGGGATTTGACCAGCCGCGGGTTACGCACATTGGCAACGTCGGCCATGTGGACGGCGCGCGAATAGCCGCCACCCATCACCGGAACGGCGTCATACACCGCCGAGATGTCCACCGCGCTCAACGGCCGGTTCTGCCGGGCTGCCCAGGCCAGCGCTTCTGCCTCGTCATCCAGATCGAGCCAGTACAGCCCGGTCTTGTGCACTTCGGGATCGATGCCGGTCGAATCCGCCAGTCGCTCGGCGAGCTGCGGGTAAAAGTCCTGCGACCAGTGCGCCAGTGCCGTAACCGCCGGGCTGTATCGCCACGGATAGAGCGGCGAAACGATGCCGCCGCCCGCCCATGAGGACTCCTGCCCTACCCCGCTGCGCTCGAGCAAGGTGACGCTCGCGACCCGGGAAGCCAGATTGAAGGCGGTCAACAGACCGATGACGCCGCCGCCGACGATAATCACGTGTTGCCTGGACATGCTGAACTCGATCATCAAAAGAAAGTGAGCGCTGTTATCGTCTGTCGAATAGTCGTCGACATGACTCATGAAATGCGAAAAACGGACGCTATGCCACTGGTCTGGCGAATAACTCCGGACATCCACTACATAGCGACTTCCAACCTGAGTAGTATCACCATATTTCGAACGAAAAACGGAATTTCCTTGATGGATTTCAGCTCCGGGCTCTCGGGTCCACCCACGCGCCTGAATTTGCGTCGCAGCTGGCAAGGTCCTGACAAGGGCAGTAGCCACGGATTCACCCTGATCGAGTTGATCGTGGTGGTCGTGATCGTGGCCATTTTTGCGGGGATGGCAATGCCGAGCTTTTCGAGCCTGCTGCATCGCATGAACGTTCGGGCGGCGTCTGACGAGCTTTACGACTTGCTCCAGTACGCGCGGTCCGAGGCAGTGACGCGCGGGGCGAGAGTAACTGTGAGCGCGCCGGTCAACACCACGGAAATCAGTGTGGTCACCGGCACCGTGACGCTCAGAAAAGTCGCTAGCGGCGGCCTGCAGACGGGTGTCGCGATCAGTTCCGCAGTGAACAGCGTGGACTTCACGACCACCGGAACCGCATCAACGAACGCCTGCTTCCAGATCAACTACCCCACCGATTCATCCACTACTTCTCAGTACGTCACGTTGCTCACCAGCGGCCGGATTTCGCCTCCCACCGCCACCAAACCGAGTGGCTGCTGATGATGATCTCAGCACCGAGCCGCAACGCCGGCTTCAGCATGATTGAAGTGCTGGTCAGCCTGATCATCATCGTCATCGGCGTACTGGGCATGGTCGCGCTGCAGAGCAAAGCCATTCCATACACGCAAGATTCGGTACAACGCAACGCCGCGATCATGCTGGTGGACGATCTGCTCGAAATCATTCGCAGCGCGCCGGCGGACTGCACGGACGCGAACTCATGTCTCAAGGCTCCGGGCTCACCGTTCCCGGCTCCCGCGACCAAGTGCATTCCGACCCCGGCCACCCTCTCAGAACAGATTGGCTGTTGGGCCATCCGGGCTGGAGCCACACTGCCCGGTGCCGATACCTTACTGGCATCGAGCTTTTATATCTGCAAAACCCCTACAAAAGATAACGCCGACAATGTCGACGCCTGCACGACCTCCAGCGCGACCAACACCGAGCTTCAGATCCAGGTGGCCTGGACCGTGAAGAACGAGGCTGAATGCATGTCCGGCAGCACATTGGCGGCCACTGGCACCTGTACTTACCGACTGAGGACGCGCATCCGATGATCTCAGCAGTCCTGCGCAGCCGGCAGAAGGGTCTGTCGCTGATCGAGTTGATGGTGGCCATGCTCATCGGGATGTTCCTGATTCTGGGCGTCACGCAGATCTTCATTTCCAACCAGCGAGCCTACCTGTTTCAGCAAGGCCAGATGGGCAACCAGGAAAACGGCCGTTTCGCACTCGCGATCCTGAGCCAGGAGCTGTTGAAAGCCGGCTATCGCAGTAATCTCGGCGCCGGCATTCCCGCAGACGCCACGCTGAGCGGCTGCACATTCCCGGCGGGCGCTGCGGTGGTTGCGCTGTCGGAAACATCGCTGTGCATTCAGTATCAGGCGACCAACAAGCTGGACGTGACCTGCCAGGGTGGCGTGTTGGCGAACGCCGACAAGGACAGCATCACCAGCCCTTACTCCGCCAAAACAGTGCCCTCGACGACGCGTCCAAAAATCGTCGAGAAGATCGCTTTCGTCGCCGGAACGGGTACCGATACCGGTGCCATCACCTGCACCAGCGGAACCACGACCCAGCAACTGGTCAGCGGGGTCAAGGACCTGCGTTTCGAATACGGTTCCGGCGCCGCGGATTCAAAAACCGTCAGCACCTTCAGTACCACACCGACCGGCACGATCGCAGCGGTGCGCTACAGCGTGCTCATGCAAAGCCCCGGCACCTCGATGATCCGGGACAACACCAGCGCTGTCTCGCCCGCGCTCAAAGACTGGAATGGCCGATACGGCACCACCTACGCCGATGTGAACAGCATTTATCAGATCGTGCAGGGAACCATCATGATCAGGAACCAGATGCAATGAGGCGCTCGATCCGCTTCGTCATGCAGTCGAACCGCAGCCAGACCGGCGCGACGCTGCTGGTGGCAATCATGATGCTGCTGATCATCACGCTGCTGGCACTTTCGAGCATGCGTGGGGTGTCGCTCGAGTCCCGGATCACGGGCAATCTCAGGCTGCAGAAAACCCTGACCAACGCTGCCGAAGCGGGGCTGCGGATCGGTGAGCAGAGCATCAACCAGTGGCAATGTTCGGTGATTGCAGGCAACACCAATAAACCCTGCATGGCCATTCCGACCACGCTGGTCAATGGCGACTATGCGCCCGCCTTTACGGCGGCGAATACGGCGAATATCAATCTGGTGACCACCTACCAGAACAACGAATACACCGGCGCCAACGTCGAAGTGGAATGGTATGTCACGGACTTGAAACTGCTCGACGGGCAGGCCCAGAACAACTGCGCGTTGCTGACCAAGGACTGCGGCCGACATTATTACGAAGTCACCGCCTGCGCATCGACCGTACGCTGCTCCAGCGACACCTCGACCCAGCGCGTCATCCTGCGATCCGTTTTTGCCGTGTCCGACTCATGAGTGCACACCTGATAGCGAACAACCATGAATAAGCCAAATCCGCTCAGCAGTTTCATCGTTGCCCTGGCCTGCCTCCTGCTTTTGCCGACCGCAGCCCGAGCCGCCGTCAGTCAGGTGCCGGCGCAGCTGCCGCTGTTCGTCAACAACTCGGTGCCGCCGCTGAACATGCTGGTGGTCGGGCGCGATCACAAACTGTTTTTCCCGGCGTACAACGATGCGTCGGACCTGGATGGTGATGGCTCGATCGATATACGGTACAAGCCATCGATCACTTATCTGGGCTATTTCGATTCGCTGACCTGCTACACCTACAGCAACAACTATTTCACTGCCTCGTCTAAAACGACAGTCGCCAACCTCAAAAAATGCCCAGGAAGCTGGAGCGGTGATTACCTCAACTACCTGACGACTTCCCGCGTCGATGCTCTGCGCAAAGTGCTCTATGGCGGCTATCGCAGCACGGACAGTACAAGCCAGACGATCCTGCAGCGCGCGTACATTCCCACCGACGCCCACACCTGGGGCAAGGAATATCGCAGCCCCACAGTGGACGGTTACAACCTGTCTGACTACACGCCTCTGTCCAACCCGACCGGCAGCAACTACACGCTATTCGCCAACAACACCCAATCCAGCGTCCCGCTGCTGCGCGTGCTGTCCAATGTCTCGAACATCCGCATTTTTGGATGGGTTTCTCGGGAAGTGACCCAAGGCGGTTCCTACGCCACCAACACCAGTTTCCAAGACGTTTTCGTTTCGCCGACGGACTATCGGGTTCGCGTCGAGGTGTGCAAGACCGGTTTTATCGAGAGCAACTGCAAGCTGTACCCGAACGGCAAATACAAGCCTACCGGCATCCTTCATGACTTCGGTGAAGGCAATCAGATGTACTTCGGTCTGATGACGGGGACTTATCAGAACAACATCCAGGGCGGCGCGATTCGCAAGCCCATCAGCAGTTTCTCCAACGAAATCGACGCTTCCACCGGCATCTTCAACGACACCGGTATTGTCGGCACGCTCGATGACCTGACGTTCTCATCCGGTTGCAGCACGTCCGGCAACACCATCACTAACTCGAACTGCCCGAACTGGGGTAACCCGCTGGCAGAGATGATGTTCGAGACCATGCGCTATTTCAGCGGCGCGACGACACCGACCAGCGGTTACTTGTCCGGCGCTGCGGACACGTTGCTCGGTCTCAGCGGCCTGACTTCCTGGACTAACCCATACTCGGCCACGCCCAGTGCCGACGCCACGACGCCAACCTACCCAAGCTGCTCCAAACCGTTCGAGACGCTGTTCAGTGACGTGAACCCGACGTATGACTCCGATTTGCCCGGCAGTGCATTCAGCTCGACCGCCTCCCCAAGCGCGACGACGGCCCTGAACAAGCTGAACGTGCAGACGCTGGGCCAGACGATCTGGAACAACGATGTAGGCTCGGGTAGCAAGAACGTCAACATCGGTGAGACCGTCGGCATCAATGACACGGCGCCCACTGCGAAAGCCGCTGCAAGCCTGGGTAACATTCGCGGCCTGCCGGAAGAGCCGACCAAACAGGGTACGTTCAACGCCGGTGCGGTCGCCTACTATGCCAACACCAATCCGATCACCTCGCTGGGCAACCAGAAGGTGCAGACCTTCTCCATCGCACTGTCCTCGACACTGCCGCGCATTCAGATGCCGGTCGGTACCGGCACCATCACGCTGGTACCTTTCGGCAAGGTGACCAACGGTGTCACCGAGCAGATCACCGGTTTCTACATCGACTCGATGTACAACATGCCAGGCCAGCCGACCGATACGACTATCAACGGCGGCCGTGCCCAAGCTGTGTTTCGGGTCGTGTTCGACGATTGCGGTCAGGGTTGCGACTACGACATGGACGCTATCGTCCTGTACACGGTGGCCGTCAACGCATTGGGCAGTGTCGATGTGACGCTGCAGACCGCTTACTCGGTGTCAGCCGCCGAGTCGCACATGGGCTACACCATTTCGGGCACGACCAACGACGGCATCTACCTTGAAGTCACCGGCGGTGGTAACGGCAACCAGCACTACTCGCTGGATACGCCAGGCACCCGATTGCCGGGGGACTGTGCGCCCAGTACGGCCTGTACAGGAACGAGTGACCTGCTCCCGGGACGCAACGGCTCGAACGGTAGCCTTTTCAACCCGACGCGCAGCGATACCCACACCCGCCGATTCACAGCGTCCTCTTCCCGCGCTGTCACCAACCTGAAAGACCCGCTGTGGTACGCAGCGAAATGGGGCGGCTTTGGAGACGCCAACAACACCAGCAGTAGCCTGCCGGTCAGCGGCCAATGGGATTCCAACACCAGCGGAACGCCGGACAATTATTTCCTGGTAAGCAACGCTGCGACGTTGAAAGACCAGCTTTCGTCTGCATTCAACCAGATTCTGCAGAAGAACAGTTCGGTTGCAACACCCGCCGTTCTGCCTACGCTGGGCACCGATAACTCTTCATCGCGGTACCTGAACAGCCTCAACGTCGCGACCTGGAGCGGAGACCTGATCAAGACCACGATCACTTACACCACGACCAATCCCACTGGCAGCACCGTCCAGAACTGGGTCGCTTCGCAGCAGGTTCCGGCCTGGAATCAGCGCAACATCCAGATGGCCAATCAGGCAGGCAATGCCCTGCAGCCATTCACGTACACCAACCTGGGTAACCGGACCTACGCCGGCATTGCACTGCAATCGACCCTGACGTCCGATCAGGTCGACTTCATCAAGGGCGATGTCAGTAAAGCCACGTCGACGTATCGTCGGCGCGCCTCGTTGATCGGCGACCTGGTGAACTCTTCGCCGGTGGTGGTCACCGGCGCGCTGTACGATGCATCCGTCGCAGACACCCTGAATGGCACCGTTGGCACCACCAGCAGCTACACCGCATTCAAGACCAGTCAGAATGATCGTCGGGGTCAGATCTATGTCGGCGCAAACGACGGGATGCTCCATGCGTTTGACACCGCGACAGGCGTTGAGAAGTTTGCGTTCATTCCATCGGCCGTCATCCAGAATCTGAGCGCTCTGACGAACAAGGACTACAACACCAACTCCGCACTGCACCGCTACTACGTGGACGGCACCCCGGTGGTCGCAGATGTTTACATCTCTGGCGCCTGGCGCACCATTCTGGTCGGCACGCTAGGCGGTGGCGGACGTGAAATCTTCGCGCTGGATATCACCAATCCAGACAGCATCAGCCTGCTGTGGGAGTTCACATCGGAGAACGATGTCGACCTCGGCTCGACCTTTTCGACCCCCGTGATTTCTCGCCTGCACACTGGAGAATGGGGCGTCATCGTTGGCAACGGCTATAACGGCAACAATGGCAACGCCTCGCTGTTCGTACTCAACGCGGCCACGGGCGGGGTCGTCAGCAAACTGACCACTTCGGTAGTGGGCAACAATGGTCTGTCATCGCCGGTGGTACTCGACGCCAACGCGGACGGTATCGCCGACTACGTTTACGCCGGTGATCTTCTGGGCAACCTGTGGCGCTTTGATCTAATCGGTTCGTCGCTGGTCGCCAACGCGACAGCGGCCAACTTCAAGATCGCATTCGGTAACAAACCGCTGTACACCGCCACCGTAAGCGATGCTTCAGGCGCAGCGGTGCAGTCGATCACGGCGGCACCGGCCGTGGTCGCTCACCCGTCCTCTGCCGGCACCATCGTCATCTTCGGCACAGGTAGATATTTCGCCTCGGCGGATAAAACCAGTACGGATCTGCAAACGCTTTACGGCATCTGGGACAAACAGACGGCTGGCGCAGCCGCTGCGTCCACGCCGGTCCTGGCCAGATCAAGCCTGCAACAACAGACGATTACCTCACAGGTCAATAACGCGGTTTTCGGCTCGGCGACCAACAACATCCGCCTCGTGAGTACCAACGCGGTGGATTGGACAACCAAGTCCGGCTGGTACCTGAACCTGACCGTCAACAACGCCTTGTTGGGCGAACGCATGGTGGACCCGCTAAGCATCAGCGGCAGTGTTCTCTTCGCCTCGACCCGCACGCCAAGCACCGACGTCTGCAGCCCTGGCGTCAGTGGTTGGGAGTACGGTCTGGACCCGACCACCGGTGGCAGGACCACTTTCACTGTGTTCAACCTGCGTCGTAACGGCACCATTTCGACGGCCGACAATTACAACGACAACGTGGTGAGTGGCATCAGCATGGCAGCTGGCGGCGTGGCTATCAGTTCCACGGGTGATCAGAAAACATCGACGCCTTCGGACGGCGATTCGATCATCGTCAACACTGGTACGGGCTACGTCGGTCGTCAGAACTGGCGCGTCATTCCTTATCCTGCGCAATGAGGCAGTATTCAATGCATCGTTCAAAACACTCGCAACGCGGTTTCACCCTGATCGAGCTGATGATCACCGTCGCCATCGTCGCGATTCTGGCGACCATCGCGTATCCGGCATATACGAAATATCTGCAGCGCGGTTACAGATCGGAAGGGATTGCGATGCTCAACGACGCGGTGGCCCGGATGGAGCGCTATTACGCGCAAAACAATAACTATGCACCGGCAGACCTCACTGCGCTGGGGTTCACCAGTGCAGCACCAACATCACAGACTGGCCGATACCTGTTGAAAATGACCACCGCGACGTCCACAACGTATGCGTTTCAAGTACAGCCGCAGGGTCAACAGGCCAGTGATGCATGCGGTTCACTGACCATCATCCAGGACGGTACGAAAACCGCAGCAGGCGGCTCAGACTGCTTCAAATAAGCCGTCGTTCATCGCCCCCAACAACCCTGCACACTGGCACCGCCCGACATCCCCTCATTATCGCGCCTGCCCGTGTTATCCAGCACGAAGCTCGCGCAGCGGTCGCCAGCCATCGGCGTGCCCGCAATCGGTCGGGCCGTAAGGACGAAAGCGCGCTCGGAGCGCTCTGTCTCGATGGCGTAAAACCGGTTGCCCACGGAGGGCTGGTGGCTGAAAGCCGGCGGCCCCGTGACATCGGAATACTGCCCTGCCCGTGAGTGAAATCGCTCAAGCTTCTGCGCTTCGTCCACCAGCAAGGCGGCGATCTCGGTGCGACGCGCCTTCTTGCTGTACTCGCTGTACTGCGGATAAGCCACCACGGCGAGAATTCCGATGATGGCGACCACCACCAGCAGCTCGATCAACGTGAAGCCTCTGCTGCACACAGACATTGTGCCTCCCCTCATCGCCGTTGCCGCCACATGATGCGCCGCTGCTCGGTGTGCACGCTCTCCAGCACGGTTCGCGACGAGCCCTGAAGGCCCACGGCGGTGACGCGGTACAACGTCCACGGCCCTTCTCCTGGCGCCACGCCCGCCGGAATGTCAGTTTTGCCTAAGTGCTGAATGCCATAGTAGCCGCCGTTCGCCGCGATCCACTCCACGCCGGACCCGCCGGCAGAACCGCCACTGACCAGCGTCAATGCCTCTGGCGGCGGCAGACAGCTGGCGGCAGTCGAGCATTGCTCACGCTTGAAACCGGGTCGGGTGACCGTGGCCTCGGCAATCCGCAGGATTGCTTCGGCGGACTGGAACGAGGCGATGTTCAGTCTGAGGCTGCCCGCGACCTTCTCCTGAAGCGTGGCGTTCTGCATCGACGACGTCGCCAACAGCGTCAGCATCAGCAGAAACACCAGACTGACGATCAACACGACGCCCCGTTGGGCACGCATCTTCAAGCCGCTCACCCAAGCCGGTTGCGAACAGCCGCAACCACGCTGAAGGTCTGCTCCGGCATCCGGGCGTCGGGGTCGAACAGCGTGAGCGTCAGGCGTACGCTGCGTATCAAGGCGCTGTCGGCGTCGGCCACATAGCGCACAACGCTTTGCTGATCGCGGGAGTGGGCCACGCCGAAGAGCACGCTGAACGCACGAACGTGACTGATCAAGGGTTGCCCGTTCAGCGCCAGTTCGCCACGCGCCTTGTTGAACTGATAGACCTGTCGACGGATTGGCAGCGCCAGCTCACCCGCCGCCACCCCGGGCGCCCTGCCACTGGAATACGCCGTCGCAGCCGACACGCAGTCCGTGTGCACCACCCAGGTGTGCCAGGCTCCGCCACCTTCAACCGCAGCAGTCACCAGCGTCAGCGAACGTCGGTTAGCGTCCCATCTGACCGGCTCGTCAAACGCCTCTGAAAAACTGCCGCCGCTGCTGGCATCCGTCACGTTCGACAGGCAGCCGAACATGCCGGCAAGGCTGATTTCCCGCACGATTTTGCTGAGGATGAAACGGGCATCTTCCTGCATGGCCGCCGAAGACGTCTGATTCAAGTAGGTGCTTTTGGCGCTGACGAATACCTGCATCAGGGCCAGCGACATGACCAGCCCCAGCACCAGCGCCAGGAGGATTTCCACCAGCCCGAATCCTTTCAACCGCGCCTTCATGGTCGCGCTCCCGGCTCTGCGGAAACCCTGCTGCTCAGCGTCCAGGTCTGCGTGTCGGCCATGTCCTGCCCGGCTCGGGAGTCGTTCCAGGTCAGCGTCATGCGCACCGACGAGCCTTGCTGCGCAATGCTGGCTTGAGCATCGTCGCCGAGCCTTTGCCGCAACTGGGTGGCGAAATCGAACAGGTCCTGATCGCGAGGCACATCAGGATTTTCGGTGACGGGGGCCTGGTCCAGCGAGGCCAGCGCGTAATTGCCCTCAGGGTTGGCGCGGATGCGCTCGAATAAATCATGGGCAATGAAGCTGACCTGCAGGCTGCGCGCCGAGCTGTCGGTATATTTGAGCGCGCCGAGCTGCAGCATCGCGCCCCCCAGTACGCCGAGGCTGAGGACCAACAGTGCGACCAGAACCTCAATCAACGTCATCCCTGTCTGACTCGATGCTGCCTGCATTCAACACCTCCAATTCCCTGTGCAGCCCCCAGTGAAGTCGACACACGGAAACTTGCCCGATGGATGTGTAACGGCGGCTTGCGGACATATCGGCTGACACCCTCAGGGTTGCCAGGGCAACGGCAGTGACGTCTGCTTGGGCGCGCCACGGTCAGGGAGATCGGTCACATGAAGCAACGAGGTCTGACGCTCATCGAGCTGCTTGCAGGACTGCTCATGCTCGGGATTCTGGCGACGCTTGCCGTTCCCGCATTCGGCGCGCTGGTCGATTCACAGCGACGGCAGGACACTGCCCATCAGTTGGCGAGCGGACTGCGAATGGCGCGCTCCGAAGCCATCGTGCGCAGTCAGCCGGTGATCATGCAGGCACTGGAGAATGACTGGAGCCGAGGCTGGCAGGTTTTCGTGGATAACAATCAGAATCAGTTTCGCGACGATGATGAAACGTTGCTGGCCGAGAAAGCAGGCCAGCGCAACGTAAGGGTGGTGGGCAACAGCAAGGTGATGACGCGCATCGGTTTCGACAACACCGGGCGCTTGCTCAATAACGCTAACGGCACGCTGGCGGTGTGCTTGAAAGAATCAGCCGCCAGCCATTATCAGGTAGCGATCGCCGTTACCGGGCGGGTCAACCTGCGCAAAGAGGGTTTCACCCGTGACCCGTGCGCATGACGCTGGTTACTGAACCTGCTTGACGCGCAGTTCCTTGGGCATGGAGAACGTGATGTTTTCTTCACGTCCCGCCAGCTCGTCCGCCCCTGTCGCACCCCACTCGTGCAGCTGCTGGATCACGCCGCGCACAAGCACTTCCGGAGCCGAAGCACCTGCGGTGATGCCGATGCGCTCGACACCGTCGAACCAGCTGCGCTGCATGTCTTCGGCGCCATCGATCAGATAGGCCGGAGTCGCCATGCGCTCGGCCAGTTCGCGAAGACGGTTGGAGTTGGAGCTGTTCGGACTGCCGACCACCAGCACGACGTCGCACTCGTCAGCCAGTTGTTTGACCGCGTCCTGACGGTTCTGGGTGGCGTAACAGATGTCGTCCTTGCGAGGACCGCCGATCGCCGGGAAACGCGACCGAAGGGCGTCGATGACCCGACTGGTGTCGTCCATGGACAGCGTCGTCTGGGTCACGAACGCCAGTTTCTCGGGGTTGCGCACATTGAGCCTGGCGACGTCGTCCTCGTCCTCGACCAGATAGATCGCACCGCCATTGCTGGCGTCGTACTGCCCCATCGTGCCTTCGACTTCAGGATGGCCTTCGTGCCCGATCAGGATGCATTCGCGCCCGTCACGGCTGTAGCGTGCGACCTCGATGTGAACCTTGGTGACCAGTGGACATGTGGCGTCGAACACCTTCAAGCCACGGCCGGCGGCTTCACTGCGCACCGCCTGGGACACGCCGTGGGCACTGAAGATGACGATGACGTCGTCAGGCACCTGATCCAGCTCTTCGACGAACACCGCGCCACGGCTGCGCAGGTCTTCGACGACGAATTTGTTATGAACCACTTCATGACGCACGTAGATCGGCGGGCCAAACACTTCCAGCGCGCGATTGACGATTTCGATCGCACGGTCCACCCCGGCACAGAATCCACGTGGGTTGGCGAGCTTGATTTGCATGATGTGCCTCGTATCTACGCGCAATGAAACATAAAAACGAAAAGGCCCCGAGCCATGTCGGGGCCACAGACTCCCTGATGTCTCAGAGCGCCCTCACCTCGAAGATTTCCACTTCGAAGGTCAACGTTTTGCCGGACAGCGGATGGTTGAAATCGACGGTGACCTGCTCATCGTCGAACGTTTTCACCACACCTGGCAATTCAGTATTGGCCGCATCGTTGAAGATAACCAGCAGCCCTTCGGCCAGCTCCATGTTCTGGAACTGCGAGCGAGGCATGATCTGCACGTTCTGCGGGTTGGGCTGACCGAAGGCGTTTTCCGGCTGGACCTGGAGGGTGCGCTTGTCGCCGGCCTTGAAGCCGAAGATGAGCGCCTCGAAGCCAGGCAGCAGGCTGCCATCGCCGACTTTGAAGGTGGCCGGCGCCTTGTCGAACGTACTGTCGACCGTGTCGCCATTCTCTAGGTGCAGCGCGAAATGCAGGGTGACTTCCGTGTTCTGACCGATGCGTGTTTCCTGTGCAGCGTTGTCGGTCATCGACTGTTCAGTCATTGACGGTTTCTCCAGTTTTCTTGCTCTTGAACATGTCCAGAGCAAGCATGATCGCGCCGACGGTGATGGCGCTGTCCGCGACATTGAAGGCCGGGAAGCCGTGTTCTTTCCAATGCACGAAGATGAAGTCTATGACGTGGCCGATGAAGATCCGGTCGTAAAGATTGCCGAGCGCTCCGCCCAGTACGAGGGCAAGGGCAATCGCAAGCCAGGTCTCGTGACGCCCCAGGCGCTTGAGCCAGACGACCAGCACAATGCTCACCACCACGGCGATCAGCGCAAACAGCCAGCGCTGCCAGCCGGAACTGTCGGCCAGAAAACTGAACGCAGCGCCCGTGTTGTAAGCCAGCATCCAGCTGAAGTAATCAGGAAGGATGACGATCTGCTCATACAGCTCCAGGCGGTTCTCGAAGTAGAACTTACTGGCCTGGTCAATGACCACGACCAGCACGCTCAACCACAGCCAGCTCAAGCGGCCCATACGGCCAGCCGACGCGTTAGGCATAGTGACGGACCTCGCCAGCGCCGCTGATGTTGTCGACACAACGACCGCAGATTTCCGGATGCTCGGCGTGAACGCCGACGTCCTCGCGGAAGTGCCAGCAACGTGCGCACTTGGTGTAACCGGACTTGACCACTTTGAGCTTCAAGCCGGCCACTTCTGTGACCACGGCATCGGCCGGTGCGCTGACGAACGGAGCAACGCTGGCCTTGGAGGTGATCAGCACGAAACGCAGTTCGTCACCGAGTTTGCCCAGATCGGCGGTCAGGTCATCTTCGGCGTAAAGGGTCACTTCAGCCTGCAGATTGCCACCGATGGCTTTCGCCGCCCGCTGGTTTTCCAGTTCCTTGTTGACCGCGGTCTTGATTGCCATGATCCGATCCCAGTAGGCGCGGTCCAGCTCGAAGCCTTCCGGCAGCTCGCTCAGGCCTTCATACCAGGTGTTGAGCATGACCGACTCGTTGCGCTCGCCCGGCATGTATTGCCACAGCTCGTCCGCAGTGAATGCCAGGATCGGCGCGATCCAGCGCACCAGCGCTTCGGAGATATGGAACAGCGCGGTCTGGCAGGAACGACGCGCCTTGCTGTCGGCGCCGGTGGTGTACTGGCGGTCCTTGATGATGTCCAGATAAAAGCCGCCCAGCTCCTGCACGCAGAAGTTGTGCACTTTGGAATAGACGTTCCAGAAGCGGTATTCGCTGTAATGCTCTTCCAGCTCACGCTGCAGCAACAGGGTGCGATCCACCGCCCAGCGATCCAGCGCCAGCATCTCATCGGCAGGCAGCAGGTCGGTGGCCGGATTGAAACCGGTCAGGTTCGAGAGCAGGAAACGTGCAGTGTTGCGGATACGACGGTATGCATCGGCGCTGCGCTGCAGGATGGTTTCCGACACGGCCATTTCGCCCGAGTAATCGGTGGCCGATACCCACAGACGCATGATGTCGGCGCCCAGCGTGTCGTTGACCTTTTGCGGCGCAATGACGTTGCCCAGCGATTTGGACATCTTGCGGCCGTTCTCGTCGACCGTGAAGCCGTGGGTGAGCAGTTCGCGATACGGTGCATGCCCGTCGATCGCACTGCCGGTCAGCAGCGAAGAGTGGAACCAGCCGCGATGCTGGTCCGAACCTTCCAGATACAGGTCGGCGCGAGGACCGGTCTCATGGCCCATCGGGTGCGAACCGCGCAGAACGTGCCAGTGCGTGGTGCCCGAATCGAACCAGACGTCCAGGGTGTCGGAAATCTTGTCGTACTGCGAGGCTTCGTCGCCCAGCAGTTCAGCGGCGTCCATCTTGAACCAGGCTTCGATGCCTTCGTTCTCGACGCGCTTGGCGACTTCTTCCATCAGCTCGACGGTGCGTGGGTGCAGCTCGCCGCTCTCCTTGTTCAGGAAGAACGGGATCGGCACGCCCCAGTTGCGCTGACGGGAGATGCACCAGTCCGGACGGTTGGCGATCATCGAATGCAGACGCGCCTGGCCCCAGGCCGGCACGAACCTGGTTTCCTCGATGGCCTTGACTGCGCGGTTGCGCAGCGTGTCGCCCGAAGTCGGCTGTTTGTCCATGCCCACGAACCACTGCGCAGTGGCGCGGTAGATCAGCGGAGTTTTGTGGCGCCAGCAATGCATGTAACTGTGGGAAATGGTTTCGGTATGCAGCAGCGAACCGACTTCCTGCAGTTTTTCGATGATGGCCGGGTTGGCTTTCCAGATGAACTGGCCGCCGAAGAACTCGAGCGATTGCGCGTAGACGCCATTGCTCTGAACCGGGGTCAGGATGTCGTCGTTGACCATGCCGTAGCGCTTGCAGGTCACGAAGTCGTCTTCGCCGTAGGCGGGCGCGGAATGCACCACGCCTGTGCCGGCGCCCAGTTCGACGTATTCAGCCAGATACACCGGCGACAGACGATCGTAGAACGGGTGGCGGAAATTGATCAGTTCCAGGGCCGAACCCGCAGCGGTGGCCAGCACCGTGCCTTCGAGGTTCCAGCGCTTGAGGCAGGCTTCGACCAGCTCTTCGGCCAGCACCAGCAGGCGCTCACCGATGTCGACCAGCGCGTAGCTGAACTCGGGATGGACGTTGAGCGCCTGGTTCGCCGGGATGGTCCACGGGGTGGTGGTCCAGATCACGATAGCGGCAGGTTTGCTCAGGCTCGGCAGGCCGAACGCGGCGGCGAGCTTGTCGGCGTCTGCAATCGGGAAGGCAACGTCGATGGTCGACGACTTCTTGTCCTGATATTCGACTTCGGCTTCGGCCAGTGCCGACGCGCAGTCGAAGCACCAGTTGACGGGCTTCAGGCCCTTGAACACGAAACCGTGCTTGACCATTTCCGCCAGCGCACGGATTTCTCCGGCTTCGTTGGCGAAGTCCATGGTGCGGTACGGATTGGCCCAGTCGCCCAGCACACCCAGACGGATGAACTCGGACTTCTGGCCTTCGATCTGTTCGGCCGCGTAAGCACGGCACAGCTCGCGGGTCTTGTCCGCAGGCAGGTTCTTGCCGTGGGTGACCTCGACCTTGTGCTCGATCGGCAGACCGTGGCAGTCCCAACCCGGAACATAAGGCGCGTCGAAGCCCGAAAGGGTCTTCGAACGGACGATCATGTCCTTGAGAATCTTGTTGACCGCATGACCGATGTGGATATTGCCGTTGGCGTACGGAGGGCCGTCGTGCAAGACGAACTTTGGACGATCCTTGCCAATTTCACGCAGCTTCTGGTACAGGCCAATGCTGTCCCAGCGCTGCAGAGTTTGCGGCTCGCGCTGGGGCAGGCCGGCCTTCATCGGGAAGGCGGTGTCCGGAAGATTAAGCGTGGCTTTGTAGTCGGTCATTTCAAGCTCTAAGTTAGCGGTTGACCATGCCCCAATGGGCACGGGCGGCAGCGACATCCGCATCGATCGCCGTCTTCAGCGCCTCAAGGGAGGCGAAACGCTGCTCATCACGCAGCTTTTGGTGGAATACCACCGTCAAACGCCGGCCATAGATATCGCCGGCAAAATCCAGAAGGTGAATCTCAAGGTGAGGACGTCCGTCCCCTGCCACGGTCGGGCGCACGCCGATGTTGGCGACGCCGGGCCATACCTTGCCGTCGATTTCGGCACTGACCAGATACACACCGGTCAACGGCACGCGACGACGCTTCAATTGCACGTTGGCTGTAGGCGTGCCCAACTGGCGCGCCAGTTTCTGCCCATGCAGCACACGTCCGGAAATCTCGAACGGTCGGCCCAACAGACGCGCGGCCAACGCGAAATCGGCGGCAGCCAGGGCGTTGCGGACCTGAGTGCTGCTGACACGGCCGCCGTCGATCTCCACGGTCTGCGCCGCTTCGACGGTGAATCCCTTTTGCGCGCCGACCTTCATCAGAAAGTCGAAATCGCCGACCCGATCACAGCCAAATCGGAAGTCGTCACCCACTTCCAGGTGTTTCACGCCCAGGCCGTCTATCAGCACCGTGTCGACGAACTCGGCGGCGCTGAGCTTGCTCAGGCGCTGGTTGAATGCCAGACACAGCACCAGATCGACGCCCTCGGCGGCGAGCAGATCGAGCTTGTCACGCAGCCGGGCCAGACGCGCAGGAGCGGTCTCGGGCGCGAAGAACTCACGCGGCTGCGGTTCGAAGATCACCACGCAACTGGGCAGGCCCAACTCCACGGCACGCTCACGCAGTCGCGCCAGAATAGCCTGGTGACCACGGTGAACACCGTCGAAATTGCCAATGGTGGCGACGCAGCCCCGATGCTGGGGGCGCAGATTGTGAAGGCCTCGAACCAGCTGCATAACGCGCTTCTTGCTCATAAAGTGGCCGATTATAACCACACACCGTCGTCAACGACAGGCGACAGATCCGGGCAAACCGCAACAATCGACGTTAACCGGCAAAAACCGACGACTGATCCTAGAAGATCGCCTTGCGGGCGAAATGCCTGAGACGGAAACCCAACAGCAGCAATGTTCCGAAATACGCACCGATCCCGGCGGCCACCAGCGCGCCCAGCCGCAGGAAGCGCTGGAGCATCTGCCCGTCTGACCAGGAAGGCATCACCTGCATCAGCCCCAGCAGCACGGCAGACATCACCGACACCGCAACGACCAGTTTGGTCAGGAAAATCGCCCAGCCTGGCTGCGGCTGGAACAGATCCTGCCGACGCAATTGCCAGAACAACAGCGCTGCATTGAGGCAGGCCCCCATGCTGATCGCCAGCGCCAGACCGGCGTGGGCCAGGTGAATGACGTAGACGAACAGCACGTTGAACAACTGGGTCACGATGAGGGTGAAGATCGCGATCTTCACGGGCGTGCGAATATTCTGCTGCGCATAAAAGCCCGGCGCGAGGACTTTGATCACGATGATACCGAGCAAGCCGACCGAATAAGCCACCAGCGCCCGCTGAGTCATCGCCGCGTCTTCGCCATCGAATTTGCCGTACTGAAACAGCGAAACGGTCAGCGGCTCGGCGAGCAGGCCCAACGCCAGCGTACACGGCAGCACCAGCAGGAAGCACAGGCGCAGCCCCCAGTCCAGAATCCGCGAGTATTCATGGCGATCCTTGCTGGCGTAGGTCTTGGAAAGAATCGGCAGCAGAATCGTACCTAGCGCAACACCCAGCACGCCCGATGGCAGCTCCATCAAACGGTCGGCGTAATACATCCACGACACGGAACCGGCCACGAGAAACGACGCGAAAATCGTATTGATGATCAACGATATCTGACTGACTGACACGCCGAGCATCGCCGGCAGCATCTGCTTCATCACCCGCCACACGCCGGTATCGCGCAGGTTGATGCGCGGCAGAACGAGCATTCCGATTTTCTTCAAATGCGGCAGTTGATAAAGCAGTTGAAGCAATCCGCCCGCCAGCACGGCCCAGCCCAGGGTCATGACCGGCGGATTGAAATACGGGGTCAGGAACAGCGCAAAGAAGATCATCGCCAAGTTCAGCAGCGTCGGCACGAACGCAGGGACCGAGAAGCGATTCCAGGTATTCAGGATGGCGCCGGCCAGCGAGGACAGCGAAATCAGCAATATATAAGGAAACGTCACGCGCAGCAGGTCGGACGTCAGCTGAAACTTTTCGGGGGTGTCGGCAAAGCCGGGCGCAGTCGCCCAGATGACCCACGGTGCGAAAATGATGCCCAACACCGTGACCAGCGCCAGCGCCAGGGTCAGCATCCCCGTGACGTACGCGACAAAGGTGCGAGTGGCCTCCTCGCCCTGCTGGCTTTTATATTCCGCCAGAATGGGCACGAACGCCTGCGAGAAGGCGCCTTCGGCGAAAATCCGGCGCAACAGGTTGGGCAGTTTGAAGGCGATGAAGAAGGCATCGGTCGCCATTCCGGCGCCAAACGCCCGGGCGATGATCGTGTCGCGGACAAAGCCCAGCACCCGCGAAAGCATTGTGATGGAGCTGACGGCGGCTAGCGATTTGAGTAGGTTCATCTAAAGGTTGTGCGCCCGACCAAAGGAAGCGCCAAAGCGCGATCCATTTATGCGATACTCCGCGCCGCAAAACAGCACTGAGCCAAAAACCGCGAGTTTACAGGTCGTACGCCGGAAAGAAATCACCTCGGCATCACACTGCGACCACTCAGCGGAACGCATCAACTGCCCTTGACAAGCATCAAACTCATCGGCATGATTCGCGGCCTATTTTGTTAGCTATTTCCCAAGTCTTTCGAGGAGCTCGACGGTGGCCAACTCACCTTCCGCCAAAAAACGTGCAAAACAGGCTGAGAAGCGTCGCAGCCACAACGCCAGCCTGCGTTCCATGGTTCGTACCTACATCAAGAACGTAGTCAAAGCCATCGACGCAAAAGACGCTGAAAAAGCGCAAGCTGCTTATGTTCTGGCCGTGCCAGTTATCGACCGTATGGCCGATAAAGGCATCATCCACAAGAACAAAGCTGCTCGCCATAAAGGCCGCCTGAATGGCCACATCAAGGCTCTGAACCTTGCTGCTGCAGCCTAAGCGACCCGCTTGTTAAAAAACCGACCTCAGGGTCGGTTTTTTATTGCCTGCGATTCTTGCGTCTGTTCAGCTCATGACTTGTTGCAACACATGGAGAAACGCGACTTGCCTGCGCCAGGCCCGAAGGCCCCAGCCAGCTGTTGATGCAAGCCGCGGCCTCCATTCGAGCACGCCATCAAGGCGCGGGCGCTGGGGACCACGGAAGAATCGGAATTGCCGTCACGGCATTCTGTGGACTACCCTCGATCACACGATCGCTGTAAACGAGGTACACCAGCGTATTGCGCTTCTTGTCCAGGAAACGCACCACCTGCATGGTCTTGAAGACCAGCGATGTGCGCTCTTTGAAGACCTCATCGCCATCCTTGAGCTCTTCCCTGAAGTGAATCGGCCCAACCTGGCGACAGGCGATGGACGCCTCGGCCCGATCTTCCGCCAGACCCAGGCCACCTTTGAGCCCGCCGGTCTTGGCGCGGGACAGGTAGCACGTCACCCCGTCCACCTTGGGATCGTCGAATGCCTCGACGACGATCCGGTCATTCGGCCCGACAAACTTGAAAACCGTCGACACCTGACCGATCTCTTCGGCCGATGCCAGCAAGGGCAGCATCAACAATGCACCCACCATCCCTTTCAGCGCTCGCATCACAACTTCCTTCTATCAGTGACCGGATTCAGACCAGAATCAGGTTGTCGCGATGAACCAGCTCCGGCTCGGCCATGTAGCCCAGCTCCTTGACGATCGCATCGGACGGCAGACCGATGATCTTTTGCGCTTCCAGCGCACTGTAATTGCTCAGGCCACGCGCAATTTCTCGCCCATCGGCCGCCACGCACACCACCATTTCACCGCGGCGGAAACTGCCCTGCACAATCTTCACACCCACAGGCAACAAACTCTTATTGCTCTCGGTGAGGGCCTTGACGGCGCCATCGTCGAGCACCAGCGTGCCTCGGGTCTGCAGGTGCCCTGCCAGCCATTGCTTACGAGCGGCGAGCATGCCGCGCTCCGGAGACAACAACGTACCCAGACGCTCCCCAGCCTTCAGACGCGCCAGCACCCGCTCGATGCGGCCACCAACGATGACCGTGTGCGCGCCTGACCGCGCTGCCAGCCGCGCCGCACGCAGCTTGGTCTGCATGCCACCACGCCCCAGCGCCCCGCCAGTGCCACCGGCAACGGCGTCCAGCGCAGGATCATCGGCACGCGCCTCGTAGATCAGTTGTGCCTCGGGATTGTTGCGAGGATCGGCGTCGAACATGCCGTCGCGGTCAGTCAGAATGACCAACAGATCAGCCTCGACCAGGTTGGCGACCAGCGCAGCCAAGGTGTCGTTGTCGCCGAAACGAATCTCGTCAGTGACGACAGTGTCGTTCTCGTTGATCACGGGCACGACACCCAGCTCGACCAGCGTGCGCAGCGTGCTGCGTGCGTTGAGGTAGCGCTTGCGGTCGGAAAGATCGTCATGGGTCAGGAGAATCTGCGCCGTATGGCGCTGGTATTCCGCAAAGCTGGACTCCCACGCCTGCACCAAGCCCATCTGACCGATAGCCGCAGCCGCCTGAAGCTCATGCATGGCACTCGGTCGTGCAGCCCAGCCCAGACGACTCATGCCGGCAGCCACCGCGCCGGAGGAGACCAGAACCAGTTCGACGCCCGCCTCGTGCAGCGCCACCATCTGCTCGACCCAAACACCCATCGCGTTGCGGTCCAGACCCTTGCCGTCCGCCGTCAGCAGCGCACTTCCGATCTTGACAACCCAACGCTGGGCACCTGTCACCTTGCTCCGCATGATCTTTCAACCTTAAGCCAGAGAATCCGAATTCGACATACTAAAACGCCGCTATCAAAGCGGCGTTGTAGTTTACTTCACTCGATCATTCACGGACGTAAATGATTTCCGGACCATCTTCATCGTCCTCGAAATCATCATCCCAATCGTCATCGCCCATGTCGTGCACGCTCTTCACGCCACTGCGGCGCAGTGCACGCTTGTCGTCCAGCGCTTGCAGCTGAGCACGAGCCTCGTCTTCGATACGCTGATCCAGTTCGGCCAGCTCTTCGGCGTAGGCCGGATCATTGGCCAGACGGTCGGCGCGATCTTCGAGGTAACGCATGATGTCGTGGCTCAGACGCTCGGTACCCTGTTTGGCAATTGCCGAAATCATGTACACCGGGCCAGTCCATTGCAGACGCTCGACAATCTGCGCCTTGACCGCTTCATGCTGATCTTCCGGCAGCATGTCGCACTTGTTCAGCACCAGCCAGCGATCGCGATCCGACAGCCCCGGGCTGAACTTGACCAGCTCGTTGACGATGACCTCGGCAGCATCGGCCGGATCGGACTCGTCCAGCGGCGCCATGTCGACGAGGTGCAGCAACAGGCGAGTACGCGCCAGGTGCTTGAGGAAGCGAATACCCAGGCCTGCGCCATCGGACGCACCCTCGATCAGCCCCGGAATGTCGGCGATCACGAAGCTTTTCCAGCGATCGACACTGACCACACCCAGGTTCGGCACCAGCGTGGTGAACGGATAGTCGGCAACCTTCGGCTTGGCGGCCGAGACCGAACGAATGAAAGTACTTTTGCCTGCGTTCGGCAAGCCCAGCAGGCCGACGTCCGCCAGCACTTTCATTTCCAGTTTCAGGTCACGCTGCTCGCCCGGCTTGCCCGGCGTGGTCTGACGCGGCGCGCGATTGGTACTGGATTTGAAGCGGGTGTTACCCAGGCCGTGCCAACCGCCCTGCACCACCAGCAGACGCTGACCGGCTTTGGTCAGGTCACCGATGATTTCCTGGGTGCTGGCATCGATCACGGTCGTGCCGACCGGCACGCGCAGGATCAGGTCTTCACCTTTGCGACCGGTGCAATCGGTGCTGCCACCATTGGAGCCACGCTCCGCATCGAAGTGACGGGTGTAGCGATAATCAACCAACGTGTTGAGGTTCTCATCGGCGACCATGTAGATCGAGCCGCCGTCACCACCATCACCGCCGTTCGGGCCACCGTTTTCGATGAATTTTTCGCGACGGAAGCTCATGCAACCGTTGCCGCCGTCACCGGCTTTCACCCGAATGGATACTTCATCAACAAATTTCATAACGCACGCCTCCCGTCACAAAGACGAGCAAACAACATAAATTCATAAGGCTCTTGCAAAGATGAGCGTTGCGGTACCGATCAAAAACCAGCGCTTCACACCACAACGGCCCACACAAACAGCTTTGCAAGAGACTCACCCAACCAATTTTGCACAGTCCCTACAAACGAAAAAGCCCTGTCGCGAGACAGGGCTTGATCTGCTAACGCAAGATTATGCCGCGGCTTGAGCCTTTGGCACGATGCTTACGTAGCGGCGACCGAAGGCGCCTTTAACTTCGAACTTGATCACGCCTTCGACTTTAGCGAACAGGGTGTGATCCTTGCCCATACCAACGCCGTAGCCAGCGTGGAATTGGGTGCCGCGCTGACGCACGATGATGTTGCCCGGAACGATTACCTGGCCGCCATACATCTTCACGCCAAGGCGTTTGGCTTCTGAGTCGCGACCGTTACGGGTACTACCACCAGCTTTTTTGTGTGCCATGAGTTCAATACTCCTATTAGGGTATCAGGCTGAAAAATCAGGCCTGGATACCGGTGATTTTGATCTCGGTGAACCACTGGCGGTGGCCCATACGCTTCATGTGGTGCTTACGGCGACGGAACTTGATGATGCGGACTTTATCGTGACGACCCTGGGAGATCACTTCAGCCACAACGGTAGCACCGGCAACGACTGGAGCGCCGATATTGACGTCGTCACCATTGGCAACCAGCAGAACGCGGTCGAAGGTAACGGTTTCGCCAGTAGCGACTTCCAGTTTTTCAATTTTCAGGTATTCACCTGGGGCGACTTTGTACTGCTTGCCACCAGTAACGATTACTGCGTACGACATGGTATATCTCCGAAAATCCTGCTCACCCAGCTCTTTATAAGAAGAGTATCGGCTGGCATGGCTGCATGGGGCTGGAAAGGCTCGTCATGCAATTGCGTAAGGCAGGTGCTGCCCAGGAAAGTTAGGGTGCGCGATTGTACGCAAGCCGCGAACGCCTTGCAAGCTGCGTTACGTCACGCCTTGACAGGGTGGGGCCTGCAACCTAGCATGCCGCGCAACCCTTCTGGAGCACGCCTCGCTGATGCAACCCCAAGCCTTCTACCGCGCTGTGGCGGACGACTTTACAGCCGTCGACCACATTATCAAGAAGCAGCTGACGTCGCGCGTGCCGCTGGTCTCGAAAATCGGCGACTACATCACTTCCGCTGGCGGCAAGCGCCTGCGCCCGCTGCTCGTTCTGCTGTGCGGCAAGGCACTGGGAAGCGGCGGTGACCATCTGCGCCTGCTGGCGGCAACCATCGAATTCCTGCACACCGCGACCCTGCTGCACGACGACGTCGTCGACATGTCCGGGATGCGCCGTGGCCGCTCGACCGCCAATGCGATGTGGGGCAACGCGCCAAGCGTGCTGGTCGGTGATTTCCTCTACTCGCGCTCGTTCGAAATGATGGTCGAACTGGGTTCGATGCCCGTGATGCAGATCCTGTCCAAGGCAACGCGCGTCATCGCTGAAGGCGAAGTCCTGCAGCTGTCCAAGGTGCGCGATGCCAGCACCACCGAAGAAACCTACATGGAAGTGATTCGCGGCAAGACAGCCATGCTGTTCGAGGCCTCGACTCACAGCGCCGCTGCACTGGCCAACGCCAGCGCCGAACAAAGCGAAGCGCTGCGCACGTTCGGTGATCATCTGGGCGTTGCATTCCAGTTGGTCGACGATCTGCTCGACTACCGTGGCGACGCCGAGACCCTGGGCAAGAACATCGGCGACGACCTTGCAGAAGGCAAACCGACGCTGCCTCTGATCTACACCATGCGCGAAGGCACGCCGGAGCAGGCGGCTCTGGTACGCAAGGCGATTCAGAAAGGCGGCCTGGAAGATCTGGAAAGCATTCGCGAAGCGGTCGAGCAATCAGGCTCGCTGGATTACACCGCGCAACTGGCTCGTGATTATGTCGCCCGCGCCATCGCCTGCCTGGATGTCCTGCCAGCCAGCGAGTACCGCGATGCGCTGATCGAGCTGAGCGAGTTCGCCGTCGCCCGCACTCACTAATCCCGCTCGGCACCTAAAGAAGCCCGTCCAAGCGACGGGCTTTTTTGTACCCGCACGGATCATCGACCTGCGGCACGCCGCAGCAGCGAACAGCTGACCCACATCAACACCGGCGCAAAGATGCGAATTAATCTCAAATAGATCCTTGCTATTCTTCAGATAAGAATTATTCTCATTGAAACCTCAAGGAGAACGAACATGACTTATTTGATAGACGCCTGGCTGGATCGTCCACACCCTTACCTGCGAATCCTGCATCGCGAAACGGGTGAAGTGTGTGCGGTATTGCATGAGGACGCGCTGGATGAATTGCGGGATCAGGGTGACCTGGATGTGATCAGCCTGAGTTCGTGCGAACCTGGCATTCAGAAGGAAATGGTGCGCAATCTGTTTCTGTTCTGCTACGCCCGGGCGTTGCGCCCGACGCTGGAACTGCATTGATCATGACGACGGCGCCAACATTGCCGAGCGAGCCCTGCAGCCTGCTCGGCAACCATTCAGCCTGACGCTTGAGCCGTACGGCTCAGCTGTACAGCCTTACAGAACGTCCAGCAGCTCGACGTCGAATACCAGAACGCTGTGTGGAGGGATGCTGCCCACGCCCTGCGCGCCGTATGCCAGCTCGCTCGGAACGTACAGGCGCCACTTGCTGCCGGCCTTCATCAGTTGCAGGGCTTCGGTCCAGCCAGCGATCACGCCACCGACCGGAAATTCAGCTGGCTCGCCACGATCGTAGGAGCTGTCGAAGACGGTGCCATCGATCAGCATGCCGTGGTAGTGGGTGCGCACGTTGCTTTCGCGCGTCGGCTGAGCGCCGTCGCCTTGGGTGATGACTTCGAATTGCAGACCGGATTCCAGGGTGGTCACGCCTTCACGCTTGGCGTTGTCGGCCAGGTAAGCCTTGCCAGCGCCGGCGGCGGCTTCAGCCTTGGCAGCCGCTTCGGCTTGCATGATGTCGCGAATGACTTTGAAGCTTGCAGCCATTTCTTCCTGGCTGACGCGGCTCGGCTTGCCACCGAATGCATCGGTCAGGCCCGCGAGAATGGCGTCAAGGCTGACACCCGGTGGCGGGTTGTCGCGCAGCTGGTCACCCAGCTGACGGCCGATGCCGTAGCTGACGCGAGTTTCGTCGGTGGACAGATTGACTTCGGACATGACACTGCTCCGCTTATGGAGCACCCGCAGGTGCCCCGAACCAAAAGGCCGAGCAGCCTAGCACAAGGAGGCCGGAGCGGTAATGGTCAACCCGCGCTGCGCACGGCATCACGCCGCGCACAGGCCGGGCCGTCAGTGCTTGGTGACTTTATCCAGATAGCCCATTGCAAACGCCGAGACCACAAACGTCATGTGGATGATCACGTACCACATCAGGTACTGAGGCTCGATGTTCTTGGCATCCATGAACACCCGCAACAGGTGGATGGAGGAGATAGCGACGATAGACGCGGCGACTTTCATCTTCAGGGAAGAAGAATCCATCTTGCCCAGCCAGTTGAGTTTTTCCTTGTCCTCGTCGATATCCAGCTGAGAAACGAAGTTCTCGTAGCCGGAAATCATCACCATCACCAGCAGTCCCCCGACCAGCGCCATGTCGATCAGCGACAGCAGCACCAGAATCAGGTCTGACTCGGCCAGCGAGAAGACGTTGGGGATGACGTGGAAGATTTCCTGAAAGAACTTCAGCGCCAGCGCCAGAAGTCCCAGCGACAAACCGAAGTAGATGGGGGCCAGCAGCCAGCGCGAGGCGTACATGGCATTTTCGATAAAGCGTTCCATTGAAACTCACAGTTGATTGAAAGCTGCCGAGTATAGGGCGATCGCCGCGCGCTACAAGCCGCCCTGACAACACTCGAAACAATTAGCCGACATAACGCTCGCCGAAAGCGCCGTGGTGCCCTGCACGCGCAGGACCATAACCGGCGCATTCATCGTGCTGCCGGCACACCTCAATTGACGGGAGTACTGCGCTGTTGCTGAGAGGCATCGCCGTTGATTCGTCGGAGTTCGCCCTGCAGATGCAGGCTCCAGATCGGGATTTCCTCAGCCGTCTGATAGCCATGAAGAGCAAGGCTTTCGGCAATCGCATCGAGCACCGACTCGGCAGCGACAGGACCATGAAACGGTCCCTGAGCCTTCAGCGCCGAAGGCTGCTCTCCTGACATTCCCGCTGCGAAGAGCAAGGTCCACATACCATTATCGCCAGACAGCGGGCGTACGACACATTCGATTCGGGTCACCAGACCCAGGCATTGGCGAGTAAGACAGAGGCTGCGCGGCATGGCGAGCTCCTCATTGATTGCAGTATTCACTCCCTTGAACGGCGAAGAGAGCGCGTCAGTCCCTTTGACAACTGCTGTAACACGACAATATCGAAGAAATGCCCCGTAAGAAAAGCGTGAAAATAAAAAGGGCGCCGAATGGTCATTTTGCCACTAGGCGCCCCTGTTAGTTGACGTCAAACAGTCAACTTTTCAGCTCTGGCTGTAACTGTGGCGCCTCTTTTTCGAGCTCCTTGAGGTCCTCTTCGCTGAGCATTTCGGCGATATCGCGCAGTCGATCCACCACGCGGCCGTTGACCGAGTTTTCCGGGAACTGGCCGTCTTCGTCCGCTTCGCCCACAGGCTCGCCCACCAGCAGGCTCAAGGCCTCGTCCACCTGGCGCACCGCGTAGACGTGGAACTGCCCGGCACGAACCGCCTGCAGCACACGCTCATCGAGCATCAACGTGGCGACGTTCGCCTGCGGGATGATCGCGCCCTGATCGCCGGTCAGACCCCGCGCCTCACAGAGTCGGAAGAAGCCTTCGATTTTTTCGTTGACCCCGCCCACCGCCTGCACTTCGCCAAACTGGTTGATCGAGCCGGTGATCGCGAAACACTGTTTCAGCGGGGTCTTGGACAATGCCGAAATCAGCGTGCAGACCTCGCCCAGAGAAGCGCTGTCGCCGTCAACATAGCCATAGGATTGCTCCAGCGCGATGCTGGCGGAAATCGCCAGCGGGAATTCCTGCGCGTAACGGCTGCCCAGATAACCGGTGAGGATCATCACGCCTTTGGAGTGGATCGGCTGGCCGAGGTTGACCTCACGCTCGATGTCGACAATCCCGCTGCCGCCCGGGTAAACCGTCGCGGAAATCCGCGCCGGCACACCGAACGCCGAGTCGCCGACCTCAAGCACCGTCAGGCCGTTGCACTTGCCGACGGCAGCGCCATCGGTGTCGATCAGAATGATGCCGGCGAGCATGTCGTCGAGAATCCGTGCCGACACCCGCCCGGTACGCGTGGCCTTGGCTTTGAGCGCGCGCTCGATATGGCCTGCATCGGTGCGCTCATCGTTGGCCAGGCTGCGAATGAAATCCGCCTCGCTGACAAGCTGAAAGAGGTCACCGATACGCGCCGACAATCGACCCTGATGCTCGGCAAGCCGGGCACTGTAAGTGGCCAGACGAGCGACAGCGTCGGCAGTCAGCGGCGCCATGCCCTCCTCCGAAGTCCGGGTTTTCAGCAACTGGGCGAACTGCTCCAGGCTCTCATCGACCATCGGGATGTCTTCATCGAAGTCCACCAGCACGCGGAACATCTCCTGGAAGTCAGGATCCAGGTCTTGCAGCGTGTAATACAGCGACCGCGCGCCGATGATGATGACTTTGACCTGCAGCGGAATCATCTGCGGGGTCAGGGTCACGGTGGCGAGGCGACCCAGCTCGCCCAGCGGCGACTCCATCTTCAGCTTGCGCGATTGCAGGGCGCGTTTCAGAGCGTCCCAGACGAAGGGCTCGCTGAGCATCTTCTCGGCTTCGAGCACGAGGAAACCGCCATTCGCGCGATGGAACGCGCCCGGGCGCAGCTGCCGGTAAGTGGTGTAGAGCGCGCCTTGATCGGTGCTGTATTCGATGCGGCCGAACAGGTTGTCGTAGGTCGGGTGCGGCTCGAAGACCACCGGCGCACCACCACTCGCCGAATGACCGACGACAAGGCTTGGGCAGTATTGCTCTTCGAGCAGCTTGCGCGCCTGAGCGTCGGCTTTGCTGTCGTCGACCAGTTGCTCGACCACGGTTTTCAGCAGATTGACCTGCACGGCCTGCAGGTAAGCGCAGACCGCGGCGTTCTCGGCGTACTGCTCGGACAACGGCGCCAGCAGCGGCTGCAAGGCCAGAATGATGGTCTCTTCATTCAACTGGCGCATCTGATTGTTGGACTCGCGCTTCCATTGTGGAAGGCTGGCGAGCTCTTCATTCAGGCGTTCTTCGAGTGCCGAGATGTCGCTGTGGAAACGCTCGCGCTCGGCTTCCGGGAGCTGTGAAAACTCGGCTTCATCCAGCGCTTTGCCATCCAGCATCGGGGTGAAGGCGATGTTGCTGCTGTCGCGGTACAGGGCGATGTCTTTTTCCAGCGCCAGACGCTCGATGACGTCCAGTGCGCGGTCGTAACGCTGATTGAAGGCGCGATCGATCGAGCTTTTCTTTTGCTGGTAGGACGGATGCTCGAACACGGCAGGAAAAGTCGACAGCAAGTTGTCGATCAAACCATTGATGTCGGCGATGAACGAACTGGCGCTGCCCGGCGGGAGTTCCAGTGCGCGGGGCTCGCGCGGCTCATCGAAATTGTTGACGTAGACCCAGTCCGACGGGGTCTGCATGCGCTTGCCTTCAGCTTTGAGGTAGCGCTTGACGAAGGAGAAGCGGCCCGTGCCGGGCTCGCCCATGACGAATACGTTGTAGCCAGGGCGCGGCATGGCGACCCCGAACTGAAGCGCCTCGACCGCTCGTTCCTGGCCGAGCACGCCGCGAAAGGGTTCCAGATCGTTGGTTGTCGTGAAGCTGAACTGTTCAGCGGAAAAGGGACGGGTAAGCGCTTCGGGCGCGAGTCGCAGGCTGGCAGCAACAGGATCGGGCATCGGACATCCTTACATCAGGCGGGGCAGATGGGGGCATTCTGGCGCTCGCCGCACCAGACTGGCAAGGCAAGAGACGGCGGAATGTTTTTCTACCTGACGAACCCGCCTACTCTCCCCAACGGCGCTGGACTACATGCAACAATCTGCAATAAACCACGGAACGTTCAGAACGTGCCTAAACTCCAACCTGCGCGGTCGGTACAAATCGAATAACCGACCCGCCCTGGCGCTTGCCAGGATCCGACCCTTGGTTGAAACAACAGAGACTAAAGCTATGAAACGGATTCTTCTTGGTACTCTCTTCGCCGCTGTGTCCATCAACGCCATGGCTCAAGCGCCTGGCGGTCCGGACTGCGGTTGGGGCAACATGCTGTTTGAAGGGCAACGCGGCACTCCGGCTCACTTCCTCGCTTCCACCACCAACGGCACCTCGGGTAACGCCACATTCGGCATGACCTCGGGCACCAACGGCTGCTCCACCAACAGCGCGCTGACTTATGGCGGTAAATCCTGGTTTGCCATGAACGGCATGATGGACGAGCTTTCCAAAGACATGGCGATGGGCCAGGGCGAAGCACTGACGACCTACGCGGTCGTACTGGGCGTTGCACCGGAAGACCGTGCGCATTTCGCCGCAGTCACCCACGAGCACTATCAGCAAATCTTCAACAAGGCAGACGCCACCGCTGAAGATGTCCACAGCAACACCCTCGACGTACTGAAGAACGATCCGACTCTGGCTAAATACGCAAGCCAGGCCTAAAGTCGTGCCACCTGCCTTCCTCCCGGAAGGCAGGATTTCACTGTCATTGCCCACTTCTGATTAGTTGCCAATCTATGCTCAAACGCCTTGCCTGGCTGGCGCTCTGTGTCTGCGCCCCGCTGTATGCCGCGCCTCATGTCGACAATGATCGTTTGCAGCAACTGGCCCAATCCAGATTCTGGATTTCCATCGGCCATTACGAAGCCGGCAAGCTCGGTGGCTGGCGAAGCTACGTTGATGACCCGAAATTTTTCCTCGCTGCCAACGGTGCTCACGACCCGAAGGCCGAGCTGGCCGCGACCCTGGAGGCGATTTATCGCCCCGTGGTGCCAGGCAAGGAAGACCTGCATCCGCAATGTGTTTACCCCTCGCGCACGCGTTTTCTGCGCGACGAATTGAAGCTTGCCGATCTGCCCGCCGTCGATTGCAAGGAGTTCAACAAATGGTTCTCCGACGTGGCCCCGGACAGCACGGTATTGATCTTTCCGGCTGCGTATCTCAACAGCCCGTCTTCGATGTTCGGCCATACGCTGTTGCGCATCGATCAGGCTGACGTGCAGGCCAACAAAACCGCGCTGCTCAGTTATGCGATCAACTTCGGCGCCTACATCGAAGGTTCGGACAACAGCATCCTGTACGCCTGGAAAGGCCTGATGGGCGGCTATCCCGGGCTGTTCGCGCTGGTCCCGTATCAGGAAAAACTCTCCGAGTATCGCAGTCTGGAAAACCGCGACCTGTGGGAATACCGCCTTAACCTGACGCCAGAAGAAACCCGGCGCATGGTCGAGCATGTGTGGGAACTCAAACAGATTCGCTTCGGCTATTTCTTCTTCGACGAAAACTGTTCGTATCGCCTGCTGGAGTTGCTGCAGGTGGCCCGTCCGAGCCTGAACCTGACGCCGCAATTTCGTCTGACCGCGATTCCGACCGACACCGTTCGCGCCGTCAAGGACGCAGGGCTGGTAGAAAAAATCGACTATCGGCCCTCCAAGGAGCGCGAGCTGCTCAGCCGTGCCGAGCCCTTGAACCATGACGAGCAACAGTGGGTGCTCAAGGTCAGCGCCGACCAGCAACAAATGCAGAGCGCTGATTATCTGGCCCTGCCCAAGGACCGACGCGCGTTGATTCAGGACGCGGCGTATCGACTGGAGCGCTACCGCGCCAACGGCCAGGAGCGGGATTCGGCGCGAGCGCAGCGCAGTTATGACTTGTTGCGGGCCATCAGCACCAACCCGCCCCCGGCGCTGGAAATCGAGCGCCCCGGATTGCCTGAGGACGGTCACGAATCGCGAACCTGGCAACTGGGCGCAGGCACGCGTGACAACGAGGCTTTCGCCGAGTACGGCCTGCGCATGGCCTATCACGACTTGAACGACAACGCTTACGGATTTCCGTTGGGCGCTCAGATCGAGATCCTCCAACTGAAGTTGCGTCAGTACGAGGACAGCCGCTGGCAGGTGCAGCAACTGGACCTGGCGACGATTCGCTCGCTCACACCGCGCAATGACTTGTTGCAGCCGTGGTCATGGCAGGTCGCGGGCGGCCTGGAGCGCGTGCTGGGCAAGCACGGCGACGAGAATCTGGTAAGCCATGTCAACGGCGGTGCTGGCGGAACCTGGAAACTGGGTGACGACGTGCTGGGCTTCGCGCTGGGCACCGTGCGGATCGAGCACAACAATGACTTCGACGCGCTGGTCTCACCCGCCGCCGGTTTCGACACCGGCGTTCTGTGGCGCAACGGGCTGGGCAACCTGAGCCTGGAGACCAAGGGCGACTATTTCACCAACGGCGAAGTGCGACGCACGATCAGTCTGAATCAGCAGTGGGAACTGTCCCGTAACCTTGGGCTGCGCCTGAGTGCGCAACGCGAATTCAGTCAATTGAGCTCGCCGGTGAACGAGGTCATGCTGGAATTGAAGTGGTATCACTATTGAGTGGCAGGTTTCTGATTTTCAGCGCAACGACCGACGCCTTCCCGGCTGAAGCCGGTCCTACGAATGTAAGCGGCGTTCAGTAGGGTCGGTTTCAGCCGATCCTAGTAGGACCGGCTTTAGCCGGGAAGAGCCCAAGCCGGTTTCGCAGGTGTACGCGAGGTTGTAGCCGACCCTTGGTAGGACCGGCTTCAGCCGGGAAGAGGCCAAACTGGCCACGCAGTGTACGCGGTGTTTTAGCCGCCCCCAGTAGGACCGGCTTTAGCCGGGAAAGCCCAAGCCGGTTTCGCAGGTGTACGCGAGGTTGTAGCCGACCCTTAGTAGGACCGGCTTCAGCCGGGAAGAGGCCAAACCCGGCCACCCTGAGTGCGTGCCAAGTCAAAGCTCCTGCTGAGTATGCATCGCGCTATAGCCTTCCTCCTCGATCAGTCCGACCACCTGCTCCGCCGCCAGCTGGCTTTGCACCTTCACTTCTCCCTTCGCCAGATCGATCTGCACCTGCGCCGACGGGTCTTGACCCTGAATGGCATCGGTAACGGCACGCACGCAATGCGCGCAGGTCATGCCTTGAACGTTGAATACCTGCATGGGTGACTCCTCATTCCAGTGAAAAACAGTGAATGACGGCATCTTCGACCTTCCCATCATAGGAAGGTCAAGTTTCTGGTCAATCTGCCGGGCTGGTATTCCGCGATGCCCTGAGCCAAAGTGTTTCATCCACGAATATCAGGAGAATCGGCCATGCGCTGGTCAGCCTTCCGCATCGCAGGTTTCATCGGCCTGCTGGCTTCCGCTTCCTGGGCTCAGGCCGATCAGGACTACGGCGTGCTCATCATTTCCCGTGAGCGGCTGGAAGTCGCAACGTCCTGCGAGATCGGCATCTACATGCAAGACCAACTGGTCGGTCGCCTGTTCCAGGAAGAATCCCGCTCATTCAACCTGCCGGCGGGCGACCTGTCCGTTCGCCTGCGCGTACTGCCCGGCCAGATGCCCGGCTGTTCGCCAGGCATCGAGGCGCAGAACAATACGCGCCTGCATATCAATGCCGGCGACGTCCTCAAATACCGCATCGCGTCCGGGCCACAGGGCATGTATCTCAAGAAGGCCGATCTGAATTATTGAGGGCTTGGGGCACACGCCGCCCTGCCGCCAGCTCTGTGAAAAATCGGGACTTGACCTTACCAACGTGGCAAGGTTGATCCTTGTGGCAACAGCCTCAAGGAGTGATCTCCATGTCCAGTCCCGTCACCTTCGATCTGCCGATCACCGGCATGACCTGCGCCAGTTGCGCGGGTCGTGTCGAACGCGCGTTGCGCAAAGTCCCCGGCGTGCAGAGCGCCACCGTCAACCTGGCCAACGAACGCGCTCACGTCGAAGTGCTCGAGCAGGTCGACCCTGCCAGCCTCATTGCCGCCGTCGACAAGGCGGGCTACGGCGCCAGCCTGGCGCAGGATCCTGCAACTCAGGCTGTTGAACAGCAAATACGTCACGACAATGAGCGCTGGCATCTTTTGCTGGCCATTGCGCTGGCGCTCCCGCTGGTGCTGCCGATGCTGGTGCAATCTCTTGGCGTGCACTGGATGCTGCCGCCGTGGATTCAGTTTCTACTGGCAACACCCGTGCAGTTTTTTCTCGGCGCGCGTTTCTACGTCGCGGCTTACAAGGCCGTTCGGGCGGCCGCCGGCAACATGGACCTGCTCGTTGCACTGGGCACCAGCGCCGGTTACGGCTTGAGCCTTTATCAATGGTGGGCCGCGACGCCCGGCAGCATGCCGCATCTGTACTTCGAAGCGTCGGCGGTGGTCATCGCGCTGGTACTGCTCGGCAAATACCTGGAAAGCAGCGCCAAACGCCAGACCGCCAGTGCAATTCGAGCGCTGGAGGCTCTGCGGCCTGAGCGGGCGATTCAAGTCATCGACGGCCAGGAGCGTGAAGTGGCGATCAGCGCGTTGAAGGTCGGCGATCAGGTGCTGGTCAAACCCGGCGAGCGATTTCCGGTGGACGGCGAGGTCATCGAAGGTCAAAGCCACGCTGACGAAGCGCTGATCAGCGGCGAAAGCCTGCCCATTGCCAAGCAGCCCGGCGACAAAGTCACCGGCGGCGCGATCAATGGCGAAGGTCGGCTGCTGGTGCAAACTCGCGCTCTGGGCGCAGAAACAGCGCTGGCGCGCATCATTCGGTTGGTCGAAGACGCACAGTCCGCCAAAGCGCCCATCCAGAAGCTTGTGGACAAAGTCAGTCAGGTGTTCGTACCGGTCGTGTTGCTGATCGCCGCAATCACATTGATCGGCTGGTTGCTGGCAGGCGCTTCGCTGGAAGCTGCGCTGATCAACGCCGTCGCGGTGTTGGTCATCGCCTGCCCTTGCGCACTGGGCCTGGCCACGCCGACCGCCATCATGGCTGGCACCGGCGTCGCGGCACGCTACGGGATTCTGATCAAGGACGCCGAGGCCCTGGAGCGCGCTCACAGCGTCACCGCGGTGGTCTTCGACAAGACCGGCACACTCACTTCCGGCACGCCGCGCATCGCCCACATGACGGCTGTCGACGGGAACGACGACATGCTGTTGCAACAGGCGGGCGCATTGCAGCGCGGCAGCGAGCACCCACTCGCCAACGCTGTGCTGGATGCGTGCAGTGCGCGTGGGCTCAAGCCTGAGCAAGTCGAGAACAGCCGCTCGCTGGCCGGACGAGGCATCGCAGGCACGCTGGATGGCCGCGATCTAGCACTGGGTAACAGGCGCCTGCTGGAAGAAAGCGACCTCGGCATGGGCGCGCTTGCAGACGCCGCACAACAGTGGGAAGCCGAAGGCCGCACGTTATCGTGGCTGATCGAACTGAAACCCGCGCGCCGGGTGCTGGGCCTGTTCGCGTTCGGGGATACCCTGAAGCCTGGCGCCGCTCAGGCCATCGAACAACTGACCAGTCGCAACATCAGCAGTCATCTGCTGACGGGTGATAATCGCGGCAGCGCGAACGTCGTTGCACAAGCACTGGGGATCACCGACGTCCACGCAGAAGTCCTGCCCGCCGATAAAGCTGCGGCCGTCGTCGCACTGAGAAAAACCGGCGTGGTGGCCATGGTCGGCGACGGCATCAATGACGCACCGGCCCTGGCTGCGGCGGACATCGGCATCGCCATGGGCGGCGGCACCGACGTTGCCATGCACGCATCGGGTATCACCTTGATGCGCGGCGATCCAAGGCTGATTCCGGCGGCGCTGGACATCAGCCGCAGGACCTACGCGAAGATCCGTCAGAACCTGTTCTGGGCATTCGTCTACAACCTCATCGGCATCCCGCTCGCGGCGTTCGGTCTGCTCAACCCGGTGCTGGCGGGCGCCGCAATGGCCCTGTCCAGCGTCAGCGTCGTCAGCAATGCCTTGCTGCTCAAAACCTGGAAAATGACCGGGCACACGTCCGATCAGGGAGACGCGCCATGAACATCGGCCAAGCAGCAAAGCACAGCGGCCTGAGCACCAAGATGATTCGCTACTACGAATCCATCGGCCTTTTGCAGGCCGCCACCCGCACCGACAGCGGCTATCGCCTGTATGGCGCCAACGACCTGCACACCCTGGCCTTCTTCAAACGCTCGCGCGATCTCGGGTTTTCTCTGGAAGAGGTCGGCAAGCTGCTCACCCTGTGGCAAGACCGTGGCCGAGCGAGCGCCGACGTTAAAGCATTGGCGCACAAACATATCGTCGAGTTGAACCAGAAGATCGAAGAGCTCGCGGGACTGCGGGACACGCTGCAGGACCTTGTGGAGCATTGTCAGGGCAATGACCGACCGGACTGCCCAATATTGAAGGATCTGGAGTCGGGTGGGTGTTGCGCTCCAAAGTGAGCGGAATATACCGAGCGTTAAAACACTTCGCGATAACCACTATCGCCAATCAATATGAAGCGCGGGCGCAATAACGCTCATGCTGGTCTATCCCTTTAACTCAGGGAGCAAAACTGACATCGACTCCAGGCGGTGAGGGCTATATAACCGTCGTTCCAAACTGGATTAAGGTCTTGATATGAAAAAACGCCAAGCAGTGATGACTTGGCGTTTTCGGTTTACTGCATCCACGGCGGAGGCGGTTCTTCGGCTTTATCGGCCGGGGCGTCATCGGCATTGCGGGCGGCCTGGCGGCGCGCTTCGTCACGTTGTGCCGCTTCGATCTCGCGCAGCACGCTGTTGACGTCGGCGACGTCATCGGGATCTGCGAACACACCGGTCAACACCGTGGCCGGGGACAGCGTGCCTGCCTCGTAATAGGACCACATTTCCCGAGCGAAACGGGTTTGCTTCAATTCAGGCGCAAAGCGACCGAAGTACGAAGCCATGTTGCCGACGTCGCGCTCCAGCATGCTGAAGGCGTGGTTGTTGCCTGCGGCGTCGACCGCCTGAGGCAGATCTATGATCACCGGGCCGTCCGGAGAAAGCAGCACGTTGAACTCGGAAAGGTCACCGTGCACCAGTCCGGTACACAGCATGAGGACGATCTGCTGAATCAGAAAGGCGTGATACTCGCGCGCTTGATCGGGCTCGAGGGTCACGTCGTTCAGACGCGGCGCCGCATCGCCATACTCGTCACTGACCATTTCCATGAGCAGCACGCCCTCAAGGAAGTCGTACGGTTTGGGGACTCTCACACCGGCGTTGGCGAGCCTGAACAGCGCGGCCACTTCGGCATTTTGCCACGCGTCCTCGGCCTCCTTGCGGCCGAATTTCGACCCTTTGGCCATGGCTCGAGCATCACGGCTGTTGCGGACCTTACGGCCCTCCTGATACTCCGCAGCCTGACGGAAACTACGTTTGTTCGCCTCCTTGTAAACCTTCGCGCAGCGCAGCTCTTTGCCACAGCGCACCACATAAACAGCTGCCTCTTTGCCACTCATCAGTGGGCGCAGCACCTCGTCTACCAGACCGTCCTCGATCAGGGGTTCAATGCGTTTTGGAGTCTTCATCAGCTTTTATTCTGGGTCCTTCGTTGCCAAACACGCGATTGCTGCTCGTTATACGGCAATCCTTTGCCAGCGAGTAGGGGGTCAGGCCGATTGAATCCGTTCGGTTGGTCCCAAGACATGACCTACTCCTTGGCAAGCAGCTTTCATGCCCGCAGATCGATATCGGCCGAATTGAAACGCCAAATTTCGACGATCGACAGACAGCGGTAGTTTTTCGGCCACACGGGCACTGTATGGTTCAGATGCTGAAGAGCTCCCCTGGTGTCGTACCAAAAAAGCCCTTGAAAGCGGCAATGAAAGCAGAGGTTGAATCATATCCGCACATCAGCGCCGTGTTTGTCACACTCTCACCCGCCTGCAACGGATTGAGCGACGACAAAAGCCGAGCTCTCTGGCGCCAACTGCGAAAGCTAAGTCCGGTTTCACGTTGAAACAATCGCGTCACGGTTTTTTCCGACATGTTTAACCGTACCGCCCAGCTGGAGAGCGAGGACGATAGATCGGGTGTCTTGATCAATTCGTCACACAGCTTCAACAAATGCGAGTGACGAGGCAACGGCAGCGAAAACCCTACCTCGGGTAGAACAGCAAGCTGGTCGAGCAATACTCGAACAAGCCGAGACTCACTGCTGCCAGCCTCAGGATAATCAGCCGGCAATTGGCAGAACGCCTTGATCAATTCCCGTGCAAGGGGCGTGACTTCCAACACTCGACAGCGCGACTTCGCCCAAAGGCAGTCCTGCTTGCGCACGTACAGGCTACGCATCTCGGCACGCGTCGACGTCACCACCTCATGATCCAGTCCGGCCGGAATCCACACTCCCCATTGCGGCGGCGCGAAAAAGCTGCCTTGTTCGGTATGTACACCCAAGACGCCACTGATGGCGTAGGAAAACTGCACCCATTCATGACGATGAGTCGGCGTCCACGAACCAGCGCTCAGGCTTTCGGCCCTGGCGTAAAGCGGGCGCGGCAGATCAGCCAGCTCAGGAATCAAACGCTGGGTGTCTGCGTGGCGTAATGGGCGGTGTGGGTTATGCGACATGAGCGGGCCTTGTGTCGTGAGGTGACAGTTTATGTCGCTGCTTGAAACGTTTGCCAGCCGTGCGGTTAAGTGCATCGGCCAAGAGGAGCGGATCGATGATTGACGCTACTCAGACCGGCAACTCAATCAAGGCGTTTGAAGATGAGTAGCGACTTCAGTAACGGCAGAGGGCGCGTAGGGTGATAACAGGTTCAACGCGGCTGGCCGACTCTATCGTCAAGCATTCAAAAAATCTAAATGGGTGCAACGGAATCGCGATAGCGGACCGGACCGGTTATCGCCAAACAATATCAGCAGCAACTGTCGCGATGCACCCGCTGGCCTACACTTATCAGACAACGGCAACCTGACAACAAAAGGACTTAAAAATGACTCATAGCAGCCGAAGCAGCGTGCCCGTACAGATTATCGATAACGAAAAGGAAGCGGGATACACAAACACTGATTCCGAAGGAAATTTCACTTTTAAACTCATTCTCGCCGACAGTGGAAGCCACAAAATTTTGGCGAGTACTGGCACCGAGCATTCGACACCTTGGACGATCTCGCGCACTGTCCATAAGGATGTGGTACAAGATTTTGAGATTTACGCTAATGGGCCCTACCCATCGGGCCTGGATACAAAATACATTATATTTACAGGAATAAGTGACAATCAGTTCCTCGAACTTGTGCCTAAGTATCCAGCGGGTGAGACCCCTCCGCGGAGCCTAAGTGTCACGCTAGATTCGGTATTGACGATGAAGAATACTACCCAGTCCATAACGATAGCCTATAGTGATGAAGGGACTCTCGGACACACTTGGCAATGTCGCTATAAAACTGAAGAGGGAATTGAAGCAGTTGATGAACAAATTATTCAAGGCAGTCGCGGCTGGACAACCATTACGTTCACCCATCCAAATATCGTATCGGCTACCCTAATCCCTAGAACTGGTCTGGCGATGCACATCCACAAATGCTTGATGACGGTTGACTCCATCTAAAGGCGGGTAGCAATTGTGACGCTTGTATATAAAGCGCTAGCGGGCGTTGTGTCGTGAGGAACATCTCATGTCGCCGCTAGAAGTCCATGTTGATGATGCAGACTTGATGATTCCGCGGCTTGACGTCGATGGATTATTGAGTGAGCCAGCGGCCGATTCTAGAGATTCTGAACAATGGCAAAGTCATCAGCTGTGTAAAGGTCGCGGACGACGGTTACTGCTCCCACCAAACTTCGGCACGTAATGAAGGGCAGCACGTATTTACGTGCTTATGAATACACCGACAATTTCGAATTTATCTAGATTTCCCAGCGTTTGGACTTCCTAAATGTTCTGTGCCCACACCCTGCCAGCTACAAAGCCCGGGAGGGCGCACCGATCCGTCAGAGAGAAGCAGCAAAATTCATATCGGTGGACAATCAAACGGTGCGCTCGCGACCATGAGATCAGCCACCGATCCTTTTGCGAGCGAACCGCCCCCTCTGTATGAATTCGCACCCTGATCTCAGAAACACCTAACGTTCTGAATTCAACGCTCAAGTATCGCCGTCACCCCCTGCCCGCCCGCCGCACAGATCGAAATCAGCCCGCGTCCCTGCCCTGCCACGCTCAGTAACTTGGCGAGGTTGGCGACGATGCGGCCGCCGGTGGCGGCGAAGGGGTGGCCGGCGGCAAGCGAGCTGCCTTTCACGTTCAGTTTGCTGCGATCAATCGACCCCAACGGCGCGTCGAGGCCTAGCCGGGTCTTGCAGTACTCCGGGTCTTCCCAGGCCTTCAAGGTGCACAGTACTTGAGCGGCGAAGGCCTCGTGGATTTCGTAATAATCGAAATCCTGCAGCGTCAGGCCGTTGCGCGCCAGCAAGCGCGGAACGGCGTAGACCGGCGCCATCAGCAAGCCCTCTTCGCCGCGCACGAAATCCACTGCCGCCGCTTCGCCGTCCCGCCAATAAGCCAGAACAGGCAAGCCGCGTTCGCGCGCCCAGTCTTCGCTTGCCAACAGGACGAGCGAGGCGCCATCGGTCAGAGGCGTCGAGTTGCCGGCCGTCAACGTGCCTTTCGCGCTGCGCTCGTAGGCAGGCTTGAGGGAGGCAAGCTTGTCCAGCGAGGCGTCGGTGCGCAGGTTGTTATCCCGTGTCAGGCCGCGAAAGGGCGTGAGCAGATCGTCCTGCCAGCCTTCCGCGTAAGCGGCGGCCATTTTCTGATGGCTCTCCAGCGCCAGTTGATCCTGTGCATCCCGCGGAATGTGCCAGGTCTGAGCCATCAGCTCGCAGTGCTGGCCCATGGACAAACCGGTGCGCGGTTCGCCGTTGCGTGGGAGTTCGGGCTTGAGGTTATGCAGGCGCAACTGGCTCAGCGCCTTGAGCTTGTCTGCCGTGGTCTTGCTGCGGTTGACCTGCAGCAGTATTTGCCGAAGGTCTTCATTCACGCCAATCGGCGCATCTGAGGTCGTATCAACGCCACCGGCGATGCCGCACTCGATCTGGCCGAGGGCAATCTTGTTGGCCACCAACAGCGCTGCTTCCAGGCCCGTGCCGCAGGCCTGCTGAAGGTCATAGGCCGGCGTTTGCGGGGACAGGCGTGAGCCGAGCACGCATTCGCGGGTCAGGTTGAAATCGCGGGAATGCTTGAGCACTGCGCCCGCCACCACCTCCCCGATGCGCGAGCCGTGCAGGTTGAAGCGTTCGATCAGGCCCTCCAGCGCGGCGGTCAGCATGTCCTGATTACTGGCGGTGGCGTACGCGCCATTGGAACGGGCGAACGGGATGCGATTGCCCCCGACGATGGCCACGCGACGTGTCTGACTCATTGAAATCTCCTTTTTCTTTTCTGGATATTGCAGGCATCGGTGACGCAAACACGGCCGTATCGGGCCAGACGCTGTGCAGCCTGTCCAAGAGCGATCGCGAGCAAGCTCACGCCCACCGGATATCAGTTGGTTGAAGGTCCAATTTTTCCCAGAACCCCGAGTTGTTGCACTTACCGTAGGAGCGCGCTTGCCCGCGATCTGCCGGGGACCGGCAGCAAAACCGAAGAACGCGGTGTGTCAGGCATAACGCGGTGGTTGATTTTGCGACTGCTGCGCAGCCTTCCCGGCTAAAGCCGGTCCTACAGACGCTGCAAGCTTCCCATAGGACCGGCCGGCTGTTACGCCGTAGCTCTTAGGGGGCGTTAAAGACAGCTGGCTCACCCTACAAGCTTTAGCAGCTAACAGCGTAGGACCTATTACATATCAATGTGGTCCACTGGTTTGAACCCAGACTCAAGGAGAGTGTTCCATGGCATCCGATCGCTACATTGACTTCGTCAACTCGGACATCGGTCGCAAGCTGGTCGGAGCTGTCGGGCTGCCCGCCCCTGCACGTCTGGAACGCTGGCAGGCCGGGCGTCTGCGGCCGGTGGAAGGCGCCTTGCTGTTGAGTGGTGGCCCGCTGGCCGAGCGCGTGAGCAGCTTTGCGCCGCGCATGACCGACGTACTGCTCAGCTTTGGCGGCGCGGTGACGGGCGCTCATCCTTGGTCTGCGGAGCAAGGATCCAAGGTCAAGGCCGTGGTCTTCGACGCGAGTGAACTGCGCCACGCCTCACAACTGTCACAGCTGCGGGAGTTCTTTCAACCGATCCTGCGCAAGCTGGAGAGCAGCGCGCACATCGTGATTCTCGCCCGCGCGCCTGATACGCAGAGCGATCCCTTGGCAGCCAGCACTCAGCAAGCCATCGAAGGCTTCAGTCGCTCGCTGGCCAAGGAGATGCGCAACGGCAGCACGGTTCAGCTGTTGCAAGTGGAAGACGGCGCCGAAGATCAGCTCGAAGGGGCACTGCGCTTTTTCCTTTCGCCTAAAAGCGCGTTCATATCCGGGCAGGTGATCCGCCTGAGCACCTGTTCTCATCAGGTGCAGGACTGGAGTCGCCCGCTGGCCGGGCGCAAGGCGCTGGTGACCGGCGCCGCACGAGGCATCGGCGCCGCGATTGCCGAGACCCTTGCCCGAGATGGCGCCGATATTGTGTTGCTGGATGTTCCACAGGCCAAGTCGGACCTGGAAGCCCTCGCCGCACGTCTTGGCGGTCAGGCGTTGGTGCTGGATATCTGTGCGCCGGACGCCGCCACCCAGTTGATCGAACACATTCCCGGCGGCATTGACATCGTCGTGCACAACGCCGGCATCACGCGGGACAAGACGCTGGCGAACATGACGAGCGACCTCTGGGATTCGGTCCTCAATGTCAATCTGAACGCCCCACAGGTGCTGACTCAGGCGCTGATTGATGCGGGTGCATTGCATGACAACGGCAGCGTAATTCTCATGGCGTCGATCAGCGGGCTGGCGGGCAATCGCGGGCAGACCAACTACACCACCAGCAAAGCCGGACTGATCGGGCTTGCACGTGCATTGGCGCCATCGCTCAAGGCCCGCGGCATCAGCATCAACGCGGTGGCGCCGGGCTTTATCGAGACCAGCATGACGGCGCACATGCCATTTGCCCTGCGCGAGGCCGGGCGGCGCATGAGTTCGTTGGGTCAAGGCGGCTTGCCGCAGGACGTCGCCGAGGCTGTGGCGTGGTTGAGCCAGCCGGGTTCAGCCTCAGTCAGCGGGCAAGTGCTCCGCGTCTGCGGCCAGAGCGTCATCGGCGCCTGAACCTTCTATGCTGCAACTGCAGCGCAGCCGCTGATAACGAGTCTGTAGAACGGGAGAAACTCGATGAGTGCACATTGGCGCTATCTGGACGCCCCACCGGCATTGCCCGGGCTGTTCATGCAGGCCGCGCTGCGCCGCAAGGTCAGCGGCACGCAACTGCCCGATCAGGGCCTCAGATGCTGGGTGTCGGTGGATCCGGAGAAGGTCCGGGCCTTTTCCAAGGTCTGCGATTACGTGCCCGGCAGCCTCCTGCCGCCGACGTATCCCCATGTGCTGGCGTTCCCGTTACAGATGAAACTGCTGACGGACAAGGAATTCCCGTTTCCTTTGCTGGGGCTTGTGCACCTGCATAACCGCATCAGTATCCGCCGCCCGCTGGGGAGCGTGATCAAGGCGCAGGTCAGCGTGCGGGTGGCCCATCTCAAACCCCATGCCAAGGGGGCGACGTTCAGCCTGATCACGCAGATCGAAGACGCGCTGGGCCTGCTTTGGGAGGAAGAGAGCACGATGTTGTGTCGCGGCGTGCATGTCGAGGGTGAACCCGAAGCGGTGCGTGAGCCCGAGCCACTGCCGATGACGGAGTTGGCGACGTGGTTCGCGCCTTCCGACATCGGGCGCCAGTACGCCAAGGTGAGCGGCGACTACAACCCGATCCACCTGAGCGATGCCAGCGCGAAACTGTTCGGTTTCCCCAAGGCCATCGCTCACGGCCTGTGGATAAAAAGCCGGGCACTGGCCGCATTGGATGATCACCTGCCCGCTTCGAATGTGGACATTTCGGTCGAATTCCAGAAGCCCGTGCGTCTGCCCAGCGAAGTGACCCTGTCGGCCAGCGCGGCCGGATCTCATGGTCAGTTGAAGGTTGAAGGCAAGGAAGGGATCGTGCACATGACGGGGAGTTGGCAGCCAGCGTCGGAGTAAGAGTCATGCTTGCGTAGGAGCGTGGCTTGTCCCGCGATCTGGCGCGAAGCGGCAGCAGATCTGTCGGTCGCGTGGCATCAGGCAAAATCTATTCGCCAGTTTTGCGGCTGCTGTGCAGCCGATCGCGGGACAAGCCACGCTCCTACACCTCGAATCCCGCCGCACACCGGGCGACTGCGCTCACGGGCCTCTTGCGTCTATCCCTCATCCCCCTGAAGCTACGCACCTTCAGGAGACCTGCCCATGAACCTCGACGAACTCACTCAACGCCTGCATCGCATCCGCGATACCAACGACTGGCGACAATTTCACAGCCCGAAGAACCTGGCGATGGCGGCCAGCGTGGAAATGGCCGAGCTGGTCGAGATCTTTCAGTGGAAAACCGAAGACCAGTCGCGTCAGTTGCCAGCCGATGAACTGGCGCATGCAGGTCAGGAGGTGGGCGATATCGTGTTGTACCTGCTGCTGATGTGCAGCGAGCTGGGATTGGACATGAACGAAGTCGTTCGCGCCAAGCTGGCCCACAGCGAACAGCGGTTCAGCAAATGAGTGACCGGCACTTCGATCAGTTGGCGACGCGCTTCGCCGAAAAAATCTACGGCGGCGCCAAAGGCGCGATCCGGTTGGCCGTGTTGCAGGCGGACCTGACGGAAAGCCTGCCGGACCGCCCGCTTCGCGTACTGGATATCGGCGCCGGGCTGGGCCATATGTCGTTGTGGCTGGCAGAGCGCGGGCATGAGGTCACCCTCGCCGAACCCGCAGAACCCATGCTCGAGGGCGCCCGTCAGCGTTTCGCCGACGCGGGCCAGAAGGCCACATTCATCCAGGCGCCCTGGCAGGATCTGCCGTCGCAACTGAGCGAGCCTTACGACCTGGTGATCTGCCACGCCGTGCTGGAATGGCTGGCCGAGCCGTTCACGATCCTGCCGGTGCTGCGTCAACTGACCCGAAACGATGGCTGGTTGTCGCTGGCGTTCTACAACCGCGACGCGCTGGTTTACCGCAATCTGCTCAAGGGCCATTTCAAGAAAATGCGCCGCAATACCCTGGCCGGTGAAAAACAGAGCCTGACCCCGCAACAACCTCTTGATCCGCGCGAATTAGCGGCGCAACTTGGAGGCATGTGGCGAGTCGAAACCCAGAGTGGCGTTCGGGTTTTTCACGATTACATGCCAGTTGAGTTTCAGGCCAGGGCCGAACTCGCAGATTTGCTGGAAATGGAGCTCGCGCATCGGCGTCACCCAAGTTTTGCCGGACTGGGACGTTATCTGCACTGGATGTGCCGACCTGTTTGAGGCTATCTGCGGAGACCATCATGAAACGCTGCCTCGCTTTGCTCACTGCCTGTCTTGGCCTGGCTGCCTGTCAGAGCCAGAATCCTTACACCGCCGTTTCTGCCGCCATTCCACCGGCGCCGCCGCAAGCTGCCAATGCCATCGACATGACGGCGTACCCCGCAGCGCCCCGGGATTTCGGGCGCTATCGCAACTGGACCTGGCTGAACGGGCAATTGCCGCCCGGCACGATGTGGGCCGATTCCTCTCAGGTGGCCGAGGCCATCAGCAATGGCCTTGATCAGCGCGGCCTGCGCCCTTCGCAGAACCCGCAAGGCGCAGACCTGCGCGTGACGGCCAATACGCGGATGGAAACCCGGCTGCGTCAGGTACGCGACGATTATTACGATCCTTACTACGGCGGCGCCGGGGTGGGCTATTACGATGGCTATCGGCGTGGTTACGGCGGCTACGCCAGCGTGCCGATCGTGCGCACGTATCAGGAGCAGGTCGTTGTCGTGAGCATCAGCATGTTCGACGCGCGCAGCGGCCAGCCGGTCTGGAGCGCCAGCGCCGAGACCAGCAGCGGCGGCGATCAGTCAGACCGCGCCAAGGCGCTGCGCCAAGCGGTGCAACGCGCCTTGACCGCCTACCCGCCGTCCTGATCCACGCTGTTTTCTCATCAGTCAGTGCTTCTGGAGAATCATCATGTTCCGCTGTATCGCTGTCGTGTGTGTCGCCCTGCTGCTCAGCGCCTGCCAGACCGATCGGGTCAACCGTGACTTCGACGCGCAGCGGGATTTCGGTGGCTATCGAACCTGGGCCTGGAAAGAACCCGGCCTGCAATATCAACCTGACGATCCCCGCATCAAAAGCGACCTGACCGAACAGCGCATTCGCCAGTCGGTCGGCGAACAGCTCGACCAGCGCGGGCTGCGCATGGCGGCACCCGGCGCCCGTGCCGATGTGCAGGTGCAGGCGTGGCTGATCGTCGAGAATCGCCAGCAAATGGTCACCACCAACTATGGCGGTGGCGGCTATTGGGGCAATCCGTGGGGCGGTTACTGGGGTGGGCCAATCGGTTCCGAGACGCGTAACGTCGATTACAAGGTGTCGACGCTGCAGATCGACATGCTCGATGGCAAGGACGGCAAGCTGGTCTGGCGCGGCAGCACCGAACAGGTCGTCAATGACGGCACCGCCAACCCGGCAGCGCGTGAGCTGGCGTTGCGCCAGACCGTGCAGAAAATCCTCCAGCAATACCCGCCCCGATAGTCGCCCAAATAGTCGCCGCATTCCCTGCACCGCACGCTGCAGACTCAAGCACCGAACCTGCTTGAAGCCTGTAGCGTGCCGCTTGTAACTGCCTGCACGCCAACTACACTCCCTTCAAACTCGGGTGAGTAGCGACGGCTTTGCCGAAGGAGTGCTGGATGTCTCCCCTGATGTACTGTGGCCCCCGGCGGGATCGGCAGCGGGGCGCGATCGGACTGCTCGCGGCGCTGACCATGGCGCTCGCACTGATGTTCATGCTGGTGGTGATCGACAGCGGCCGTCTGTTTCTGGAGAAGCGCAATCTGCAGCGCGTCGCCGATATGGCCGCGCTCGAAGCGGCGAGCCTGTTCGGCGCTTGCAGCGGCGGCAATACAGCCACCGGCTACGCCACGCAAAGCGCAACGCGCAATGGCTTCACCGTCAGCGACAACACGCGCAGCATGACCACCCGCTGCGGAACGCTGACCAGCGATGCCAACAGCCGACGGGTTTTCACCGCCGATGCGAGCAAAGCGGACGCGATTCAGGTGATCGTCAGCCACACGGTGGCGCGCAGCATCGCCGCCGGTATCGGTGCCCTGTTCGACAGCGAGCCGACCCCGGCGGACATCCAGCTCAGCGCCGTCGCAGTGGCAACGCCGCCTTTGCCACCGCTGGCGCAACTGACGATCAATAGCACCCTGGCCACCGTCGACAGCACCCAGGCCGGCCTGCTCAACACGCTGTGGGGTGGACTGCTCGGCGGCACGCTCAATATCAGCGCAGCGGGTTGGAATGGCCTGGCGAACGCCAACATCAACCTGCTCAACTACCTGGACCGTCTGGCCCTCGATATCAATGCCAAAGCGGGCGATTACACCTCGCTGCTGGCGACCAACATCTCCATCAAACAGCTGCTCAGCACGGCAGCGACGGTTCTGCCGCAGAACGACTCCGCCGTGCAGGTCGCGCTCAATGGCCTGGGCGCGGTGAATACCATCGCCAGCGGCACCACCATCAAGCTTCAGAACCTGCTGAACCTGCAAACCGGCCTGCCCTCCGCGGGCCTCAACACCAACCTGAACGTCTTCGGTCTGGTTCAGGGCTTCGTGCAGGTCGCCAACAGCAACAGCGCGCTTTATGCCACAGTGCCTGCCAACGTACTGGGGCTGGTGGGAGTGAGCACCAAAGTGAAGATCGTCGAAGCGTCACAGCTCTCTGCCGCCGGGGATCCGCGACTGGCGACCGCCAACAGCAACGACCCGAACCAGATCTACGTGCGCACCGCGCAAGTGCGGACGCTGACCACTGTGGACCTGAGTTCGCTGGGCCCGGCGCTCAATCTGGCGAACAGCACGATCAGCCTTTTGCTGGCGCTGCTGAACGCCGATGTTCAGATCGCGCCCGCCCCGTTGACGCTCGACATCAGCCTGGAAGCCGCCAGCTCGAACAGCCACGTGACGGGTTTTACCTGTGCTTCCGATGCGACCAAGACCCTGGCTGCGGACACCAACACGGCGCTGATCAAACTCAAGATCGGCAAGATCGATGGCAGCGTCTGGAGTTCGTCGCTCAAGGACCTGCCGTCACCTCAGGAACTGGTGTTGTTGAACGTGCGCACCGGAACGCCGCGAGTGGATTTCGGCGGCGGAGGCGCCGGGCTGTTGGTCAATCTCCCCGTTGCGGCAAACCGGACCACGCTGAACTTCACCGCGCCGGCACAAATCGGAGCACCGCCCTCGCCCGTACTGGCGCTGAACGGCGACCCCAATATCGTGACTAAACTGGGGACCGGCCTGAACAATCCACTGGTGTTGCACACAGCGAGCAACAGCGGCCTGCTCGGGGCCGTGCTCAATCTGGTGACTGGGGCAATCAATGTGCTCGTCAGCACCGTGACCGGATTGCTTGGCACACTGATCGGCCCGCTGCTCGATCCGCTGCTGAACATCGTCCTGAAGAATCTCGGCGTGAACATCGCCAACGTCAACGTGGGCGCGAACCTCAGTTGCCACCCCGCACAGGCAGTGCTGGTGATCTGAAAGACGAGGTACGGCGGCGCAGGTGAATGGCGCTCACTCGCGCACGATCGGCAAGGCGATCCGGAAGCACGCACCCTCGCTGGAGTTACTGACGCTCAGCCGTCCGCCCATTTGCTCGACGATGCCGTAGCTCACCGACAATCCCAGCCCGGTGCCGACGCCGACAGGTTTGGTGGTGAAAAACGGCTCGAAGATACGTTCCAGCAGGCGCGGGTCGATGCCGCCGCCGTTGTCCTCCACGACCAGCCAGAGCGTCTGCGCATCCTGCTCCACGGTCAGGGCGATCCACGGCTCGAAGCTGCGGTCTTTCTCCTGTCTGGACAGCAGCGCGTCACGAGCGTTGACCATCAGGTTGATCAACACCTGCTCCAGTTGATCGACATGCCCACGCACCTGCACGCGAGGTCCCGCATCACCGACCCGCAGTTCCACGCCTTTGCCCTTCATGCCCTCGGCGAGCATGTTCAGCGTGCCTTCCACCGCGTCGATCGGGTCAAAAAGCTGCTGCTCGATCTCCGACCGCCGACCGAACACGCGCATGTGATTGACCACCCGCGCCGCGCGCTGGACCTGGGTGTCGATGCGGTTGAGTTTGTCGGTCAGATAGTCGATTTCCACCTCACCATTGCTCAGCCGTTTGAGCACGTTCACGACCGCCATGCGCATAACGTTGAGTGGCTGGTTGATCTCGTGCGCAAGACCGGTTGCCATCTCGCCCAGCGTCGCCATCTTGGCGCTCTGGTTGAGCTGCATGCGGGTACGGCGAATTTCAGTGTTGTCCCGCGCCACCGCCTGAATCTCGATCAGCTTGCCGCTTTCATCAAAGACGCCGCGATCAGCCCACACCCACCAGGCATGCTCGCGGCCAGGCAGCTCAAGGCAGACTTCGGCGTTGCCCATCGGCGACTCGGGGGTCAGCTCGGCGATGCGTTTGAGGAAAGCGGCCTTTTGCTCGGCGGAAAACCACTCTCCCAGATTCACCCCGGGCAATTGCTGCGGGGTGCACTCCAGATAGTCCGCCAGCGGGCGGTTGCCGAAGCTGAGCACCAGATCCGGCGTGTAGCGGCAGATCATCGCGGGAGAGTCCTCGACCAGAATCCGATAACGCTCCTCGCTCTCGCGCACCCGCTCAGTCGCCTGCGTGGCCTCGGTAACGTCCAGCCACAAACCCACGGCTTCGACCGGCATGCCCAGATCGTCGCGCAGCAAACGCGCCTCGTCGAGCAGCCAGTGATATTCGCCCTTCTTGTCGCGCAACCGGTATCGACAACTGACAACGCCTTCGCGCAGCAACTGGCGCGTGCGCTGGAACCAGATGTCCCGGTCTTCGGGGTGAATGTATTGCGTGAGCAGGCCGTCGCCGCATTCGGCCTGAGTCCAACCCAGCAATGGCGTCAGGCTGGCGCTGAAAAAGGTGGGCTCGAGGCTGCCCTGGTCGTACTCCAGCACGTAAATCACCGCAGGTGAGCTGGCGATCAGGTTATCCAGTCGCGCATGGGCGGCGGCCGCTTCGGTTTCCTGATTCTTGATGTCACTGACGTCAAGCATGAAGCCCAACACCCGACGCGTTTGCCCGCTGCCCAGCGCTTGCCCCTGAATGCGCAACCAGACCGGTGCGTCGCCGTCCTGCTGTTGCAGCCTGACGCACGCCAGCATCGGCGTGCCGTGGTCGCTGAGCAGGGTCAGGCGGCTCTCGAATTCATGTCGATCGGCGGGATGGATGAGCTGCAGCCATTGTTCGAGGGACAGGACATCGCTTTGCTCAGGCAGGGCCAGGGTTCGCGCCAGCTGTGGCGCCAACTGCACCTCGCCGCTGTCCGGCAGTAATTCCCACCAGCCCGTTCCCAGCAAGTCCTGCAAGACCGCCAGACGCTCCAGTTGATGCCGGTGCGCCTGATCGGCCTGGCGATACAGAATGGGGCCGGCAAGCGCCGAACACAGGTTCATCCATTCACGATCGCCCAGGTCGGGCGCCTGCCCAGCGGCGTTGTAGAAACCAAACAACAGCCAGGCCTTGGCAATGCCTTCCTTGTGGTGCGGGACCAGAAAACCTTCGGTATTGCCGAAGTCATTTTGCAGATGCGCCAGAGGGCTCTCACGCTCGAAATCGATCTGATGAACCACCGTGCCGGCGAGCGAGTCCAGATCGGTTCCCAGCCGCTGCCCGTCCTGCCATAACTGCGGCGCGGTGTGCGCGTTGTAATGCGCGTAGATGCGCCACCCGGTGGCGCCGGGCTCGGGCAACGCGAGCGCCAGGCAAGGCACGCGGTAACTTTGCGCCAGCTCTTCGAGCTGCTCGGCGGCGACCGTTTGCAACCGGTCCAGATGACAGCCGCGAACCTTCTCCGCCAACTGCCCCGCCAGACGCAGACACTGCTGACGGCTCTGAGCAATGTTCGCCTCTTCCATCAAATCGCCGATGTCGAGCAACTGCAGCAGCCAGTGCTGTCCCTGAGCCTGAACCCAGCCCCGCGTGTGCAGAATCTGACCGTTGGGCCGCTTGAAATCCAGATCGAGCATGTGGCCCAGCCAGTCCTGCGGAACGCCTTCGACCACCAATGCGCTGCTGGGCATCAGGTAGCCCAGCAGACGCTGCGCAGGCACCGGCGCTGCGGCAATCCCCAACGCGGCACGCATCGGTTTGCTGATACCCGTGACGCGCCCTTCCTCGTCCAGCTGCATGTGCCAGTCTGCACTGACCGAAGCAGGCTCCACTTGCGCGGGCAAAGGCTGCGGTGGCGCGTCGGCGCGACCGAGCCAGCGGTTGATGTCGTTTTTAAGGGGCAAGTTGCAGGCTCGCTTCAGCAGTGAGAGAAGGGGGCAGATTGGGCACGTCGCCGATCAACGGAAGCGTCAGCACCGGCATGACTTGAGTCAGCTTGCTCTTGGGGTATTCAATCCTGACCTTCAGCAGTTTGCCGTCGAACGTGACAGCGGTATTCGTGCCGACGCTGAACCCGAAGGCGGAGGGAATCCAGGCCAACTGCTTGTTCAGCGCATCGTTGGCCTGGCTGGTCACCAGTCCCTTGTATCCAGCGACGCTGGGGCTGATGGCAACGCTCTGGCGCACCGCTTCGGCGGCGGCATTGTTGAACGATTGCATCATCAGCAGCGGCAGGCTGTACGCGACCAGCCCATAGAAAACAGCGAAGAAAATCACGAAGACCAGCGCAAACTCGATGGCAGCGGCACCGTTTTGCCTGGATGGAGAAAAGTTGCGGGAAATCCTGCGCATGCCGACGTCTGCCCTGACAGTGCTACCTTGCAAAGAGCATAGATTCTTTCCAGAAAACAGGACGTTTTTTACTCAATGAATTTACTTTTCCTACTGCTCTGGTTCGCCCTGTGCGCGGACCAGGACGCCCGCGCCAGACGGGTTTCCAATGGACTGAGCTTTGCGGGAGGGCTGATCGCGCTGGTCTACCTGCTGATAAACGGCCACGGCTGGCTCGGCGCGCCGATGGATCAGGCGGGTTGGGCGTTGTTACTGACACTGGCCATGACCTTGCCCGGTTATGCCCTGAGCCGATTGGGCGCAGGCGATGTAAAGGTTCTGATGGCCGTCGCCCTGGCCAGCGACAGCCTGCACATTCTCGGGACGTTTATCGGCGCTGGCGTGACGAATGTGATCTGGCTGCTGACGCGTCAAAAAATCGCGCCCGTTATGGGTCAACGACTTACACGGCGTTATCCCGGTCTTTTGTTGACAACGTCAAACAAGCACCCATTCGTGCCGTTCCTGTTCCTGGGTTTCGCCATGACCGTGGCCTTTATCCACTAGTCGTGTGGCCGGTTCACTCTATGTACATCGTCGGTAAGTGCGGCTAGGTTTATCCGTACGCCCGGACAGTGAAGTCCTTCTGGATGGCCGTGATGATGGACAACATGGCACCGGGTTTCGGTCAGTTGTAGCCGCAGCAGGGAGTAGCGAGTGAACAAGTTTTCGGCTGTAAAAGTGCTGGTGGTCGACGACCAGCCACTCATCGTCGACGAAATCAGTGAGTTTCTGGAAGGCAGCGGCTATCGCTGTGTCTCCTGCTATTCAAGTCGCGAAGCGCTTGAGCGGTTCCGCGACGACGCCGAGATCGCCATCGTGCTGTGCGACCTGGACATGCCAGGCCTCAACGGCATCGAACTGGTCGAAGCGATGAAGCTGCTGGCGGGCAAGACGCGGATCTTCGAGTCGATCATGCTCACCGGCCAGGCCGAGAAGCAGGACGTGATCAAGGCGTTGCGGGCGGGCATCGCTGATTACTACCAGAAGCCGGTCGACCTCAATGAGCTGCTGGTGGGCGTGCAGCGGCAGGAAGAGTCGCTGGCGGAAAGGGGCAAAAACGTCCAGCACCTGGGTCACCTCAACGACAAGCTGCAATTTCTGGCCGCGTCGATCGACGACCTCTGCCAGGACCTGGACAGAACCCGGCGATTCGCCCAACCCGTGCTGACCGAAAGCGACAGCGAATTCGAAATGCCCGCCATCTTCGAGCAGCTGTCACCGCGTCAGCTGGACGTCGCCAAACTGGTCGGCAAAGGCCAGACCAACTACCAGATTGCCTGTGAGCTGGGCATCACCGAAAACACCGTCAAATTGTATGTGTCGCAGGTCTTGCGGCTGACTCACATGCACAACCGCACGCAACTGGCGCTGGCCATGTCGCCCAACAACGCCTTGGCCCGCGGGCGCGTGACGGCGCACTGAACACCTCTGACGGCCTCCCGCCAAGCTGCTACTGAACGGCACGTTCTGCCGCTGACAAAAGGAGCAGCTTTCGGGCGAGTGCAACGGGTAAGTTGAGGGTGTCTGACGTGACGCACAACCCTGTAGGAGTGAGCTTGCTCGCGAAGATTCACGCCTGCTGCATCTCCACAGCCTATACCGGCCTCTTCCCGGCTGAAGGCGGTCCTACGAAAGCCCGCAGCGTCTGTAGGACCGGCTTCAGCTGGGAAAGCGTCGGGTGGTACGCCGTAGATCGAAGGGGCGTTAAAGACTGTTGGCT